>NZ_JBHXTL010000114.1:0-2143 GCF_042677365.1 Kitasatospora sp. NPDC127116 | reverse complement strand
CCCCGGCCCGGGCCGGGGTGCACCCCCGGGGCGCGCACGTCCCCGGCCTGTGCGCGCGCCCGCACGCGTCACACCGGGGGGGCCCGGGTGGACGTCACGCCGACCCCGGGGCCCCACCCGTCCGGGACTCCCGGGAACCCGGTGGCGGATCAACCGCCGTCCGGGGCGCCGGTGAACCGGAGGACGCCGTCCTCGATCGGGTCGGAGAGCAGGACCTTCCTGTCGTGCCGGTAGTCCATGACCATCCGCCACGGGAAGTCCCGTCCCTGGCGCGGCATCGCGTCCTTCGCGCGCCGGATGTAGCCCGACGAGAGCTCGTCGACGACGCCGTCCCCGGTCGCGTTGGCCGCACGGTCGACGGGCCCGTCTTCCCCGCGTGGTCGAAATCCTGGGGCCAGCGCTGCGGGTGGATCCGCACGCCCTCGAACCGCCCGACGCCGGGGAACTCGGGCAGGTGGCCCCGGTCGTATTCGTAGTAGCCGGTGCAGGTGACGAGGAACGAGCAGGTCCAGGTCTGCCGCTCGCCGGTCGCCTCGTGCAGCGCGGTCATGGGTCCACTGTCGCCCACCGCGCGGGCGCGGGTGCCGTCTTTCCCCGACAGTGTCCGTTCAACGGCCTGTCAGGGAGCCGTTTCCGCTGCTGCCGAGTTCTCGGCGGCCACGCTCGCCCGCCACTCGTCGAGCAGCTGAAAGAACGCCTCCAGCGGCGGAACCGCACCAGCGTTCCGCTCGATGAACTGGTACCAGCTGAGGCTCATCGGCCAACCGCGCGTCCAGCACAGCCATTGCTGGAACGGGCCGACCGGATCGAAATCGAACCGCTCGTCGACCCCGTGAATCCGCAGGGCAAGGCTGTACCCCGAGAAAATCAGGCCCAAGTCGTCCAGCGAGCCGTTGCGCACGAACATGCCGGGCCGCTGCCGCACCTGTTCAAGGACGTCATAGATGTCCCGCCACTCATCGAACGGCTTCGGCTTCGGTCGGTCTCCAAGATCAGCTGACACCCGCCCACTCTACGCCGACGGGCCCGGACGAGCGACAACTTGCCATACCGGACAGGGAGATCACCTGTCCGCCCACAGGTCGTCGGCGCGCCGGCGCGGGCCGGGCGACAGCTCCGGGGCCGCCGCGGGCCCGGTCAGCCCCGGAAGACCTGCCACGCCGTCGACGAGGCGTCCTCACGCGTCGCCCAGTGATTCAGCGGCAGCGCCGGCAGGCCGGCCATCGAGGGGTCGCTCTCCAGCAGGTGCGCGGCATGGACCAGCCTGGGGCCGCCCTTCCACCAGCGCGGCTCGGTCGCCGAGAACGCCTGCCAGTCACCGTCCTCGTCGAGGTGGACACTCACGACGGGCTGCCCGCGACGCACGCGCTTCGACACGAACATCGGCTCGTCCGGGCTGAGGGTGTACACCGGACCGCAGTCCTCGTGCGACTCGACGGTCACGACGTCCTCCTTGGCTGATCGGACCCCCATCACAGCACAGGTCCGCCCGGCCGCCTCGGTCGGGGGCGAGCTCCGCCGAGCGCAGCCTCCCGGCCCCACCAGGTGACATCCGGTTCGACGGCCCGACTTGAGCGACGGGGTCGAGCCGCCCTGGACGTAAGCCGTAGGGTTGCCGTGTGACGGATGAGCTGTTGTTCGATACGGCGCAGGCCGGCGGAGGCGGCGGGACGGGCTGCCCGCGGTGCGAGGAGACGACAGAGCTGACCGTGTTCCGCGAGCGGTATCGGCCCGTGCTCCGGGGCCGGGGTGTCGTGCGGTTCCTGGCGGCGGTGGTGCTCCTCGTCCTGGCCGCGAAACCGCTGCTCAGTGGGGACGCTGCGGGCGTGCTGCTGCTCGCCCTCGGCGTGCTGTCCGCCGTGTCGTGTGCGCGGGCCGTGGCACGGGCCCGCTCCGGTGGGCCGGTCGATGTCGTGTACTGCCACCATTGCACCGCCCGGTCCACGAGGATGCCGTGATGGGCGAGGCGAACACGTGACGAGGCCACAGGCGTCGGCCGACTCGCTGGCTCCGGGGACCTGAGGCGACGGGCGCGGAGGACCGCGATCGGCACAAGGAGCTTCCGCTGCACGGGAAGTCGGACCGGCCGCCATACCCAGCAGCCGGGGGGGTCCTGTCGCGTATAAACCAATACGACCCCCCC
>NZ_JBHXTL010000113.1:21271-32448 GCF_042677365.1 Kitasatospora sp. NPDC127116 | reverse complement strand
GTTCTGGGTCCTTGTTCCTCTCACGCCCGGCCGGCGCCCGGCCCCCCCGGGCCGCCCCGCCCGGCCCGCCGGGTCCCGCACCGCCCGGCCCGACCGGACGGCCGGCCGGACTCGGCGGGCTCGGCGGGGCTCGGCGGGGCTCGGCGGGCTCGGCCGGTCATCGGACTCAGCGACTCAGCGACTCAGCGACTCAGCGGCCGGACTCGTGGGCGAAGACGGCCTGGGCGACCGCCTTCTGCAGCGGGCTCAGGTGCTTGTCGACGAGGGTCTGGTAGTCACCGGCACGGCCGTCGGCCCACTGGCCCAGGCCCGCGACCATGGCCCGGCCGGCGCCGGAGAACGCCTGCACCATGCCGCTGTCCGGGGGCAGGGTGGTCAGACCCGAGGCGGGCGGCGGGGCCTGGGCGCCGACCTGGTAGTCGTCGAAGGCCATGCTGAGGGTGGTGACCAGGTGGACGGTGTCCTTGGGGTCGGCCATGGTGAAGACGGCCAGGTTGTACTGGTTCTTGGCGCTGTCGGTGTACAGGGCGATCTGCTCGCCCAGGCAGCCCTTGGACGCGCGGATCATCCCGATCAGCCGCGGGCCGACCGAGTCCGGTTCGACGCAGGACTTCATGACGGTCGATCCGACCCTGGTGTAGACCTCGCCGCCGGCCGCCGTCACCTGGGCGGGGAACAGCTGGTCGAGCGGCAGCAGGGAGGCGTCCGGGGTGGCGGAGGCCCGGGCCGCGGCGGCGGAAGCCGTGACGGAAACGGACGCAGACGCGGACGCGGACGCCGTCGCCGACGCGGACGGGGCCGGTGACTCGGAAACGGCCGGGGCAGCGGACGGGGCCGCCGATCCCCCGCCCTCCTCGCCGGAGGGCCGCAGCAGGGTGAAGGCGCCGACGGTCACCGCGGCGGCGGCGAGGGCGAACGCGAGGTTGCGCGGCCAGACCCGCTGGGGG
Organism: Kitasatospora sp. NPDC127116; assembly: GCF_042677365.1. Classification (NCBI taxonomy): domain Bacteria; kingdom Bacillati; phylum Actinomycetota; class Actinomycetes; order Kitasatosporales; family Streptomycetaceae; genus Kitasatospora; species Kitasatospora sp. NPDC127116. Next base: position 31,501 of record NZ_JBHXTL010000113.1, on the reverse strand, counting down.
CGGGGCGAGGAGTCGTCGGGCCGCTGGTCAGGATCGGTGGGGAACATACCGCCGTACCGTAGTGATCTTGATTGCGGCGCTTGACGACGGTTCGATCACAGTGCGGTCACGGTGCCGGGCGCGGTGACGGCGTGTCGTTCGTGTCCTCCCTGGTCCAGGCGCCGGCGCCGAGGCGTCCGGTGGTGCCGAGGTCGAGTTCCGGGACGACCGTGACGGGGGCCGCGTCGGGGGTGGCGCGCACCCGCGCGTAGGGGGCGTTGAGCGGTTCCCCGGCACCGGCCTCGGTGGTGTTGCGCCACACCAGGGTGGTGCGGGCGCCCTCTCCCGGGCGCAGGGCGATCTTCCGCGGCGGGTCGTCGGCGCCGGTGCCGGAGGCGATCTCGGCGCCGCCGCGCAGGATCCGCACGCCGTCGAGGGGCTTGTGGTCGAGGTCGAGCGGCTGCACCTGCGGGTAGCCGTCGAGGGTGACGACGGCGGTGCCGCAGTTGCGCAGGTGCAGGCCGACCACGCGCAGGCCCATGGCGGCGTCGCCCTCGTCGGCGTACAGCCGCAGGCCGGAGGGCGGGCAGGGGCCGCCGGCGCCGGGCGCCTCGGCGGTGGGCACGCTGCGGACCTTGAGGAGCTCCGGCTTCGGCGGGCGGGGGTTGTCGGGCTGTCCCGGGGTGGGCGCGCCCGGACGGGAGCCCGACCCGGTCGGGCCGGGCGCGGCCAGGTCGATCCGCCCCTTCTCGGTGGCGCCGGGGGCGAGCCCGGTGACGGTCCGGGTGAGGCTCCCTCCCCCGCCCGACCCGGGACTGCCGAACACCGCCGCGCCGCGGCTCGGATCGGGGCCGTTGAACACCACGGTGTAGTCGTAGGGTTCGCTGTTCGAGTTGGTCACCTCGTACTCGAAGCAGGTGCGGCCGACGGCGGTGATCCGCACCCCGCCCTGGGCGAGCGCCGTCGGCTGCGCCGCGCCGGGCGCGCCCGGCAGCGGGGTGCCGCACGACCCGGGGCTGCCGGAGGCCTCCGGCCCGCCGCCGGAGGCCGCGGTCGTCGCGGTGCCGCCGGAGACCGCGGTGCCGCAGCCCGCGAGCAGCAGGGCGGCGCCGGCGGCGGCGAAGTGACGGACCATCAGCGAAGGTCGGGGCATGGAGGGCTGGCGCATCGGCCGAGTCGATCACGCCCACCGCCGGACGGCAGTGAGCCGCGTCACTTCGCGTGCAACAGCCCTGCCACGGTCCGTGCCGGTCCCCTCGCCAGGTGACGGCCCGCCGTCCTTTCGGGGGTCAGGTCAGGCTTGCCGGTCCTGGTGCCGTAGCCGGACCGGGCGGGGAAGTGGACGGTTCGCACGTCACCGTCGCACTTGTAGGGCCGCGCGGTGCCGGACCGGCAGGTCCACGGCTCCTTCTTGACGGTGTCGCCGTCGTTGCCGGTGAACGCCCAGTTCAGGTAGCCGCCGTCGCCCCGGTTGCGGAAGGTCGAGTCCCCCTGGAAGACCCAGATCCGGAACACGTCGTAGCCGGACGGTTCCTTCTTCTCCTTGTCCATGAAGTGGTTGAGCTTGTAGGTGGTGTCGAGCAGCACCCCCTTCATGTCGGCCTTGTACTCGTTCCTGAACCACTCGGTGTCGTACAGGTCGGTACCCACGGTCTTGAACACCATGACGTTGAATCCCGGGAGCTTCGCACTCAACTTCGTCGCGGTGCTCCGGGTGAACTCCGCGTTGTCCAGCTTGTTGAGGTTGGCGGCGTTGTGCATGAGCCTGATCGTGTCGAAGGCGGAGTTGATCAGCGCGGTCATGCAGTTGCCGCCGCCCGGCGAGGCCGGGGTCCCGCAGGTCTTGTCCACGGGGGCCGCCGCGGGGGCTGCCGCAGGCGCGGCCTGGGCCTGCGCGGTCAGGCCGGAGACCACGGCGACCGCGGCGACCCCGCAGGCCAGGGCGCGTTTCAGGCGGGACAGGGGTTGTACGTCGGAACCATCCTTCTTCTCGGAGAAGTTGGATGCTAGGCAGCGGAATTCTCCGTCCCGCGGCTCCTGACGCAATCCATATGACAAGATCAAGAAGCCTGACGCCTTTCACGCGCCAACCGGTCCGGTGGGCCCTGCGGACCGGGCTCGACCCCAGTGGCCTGCCTCGGGCAGGCCGGATCGGAGGACCCGCAAGGTGTCGACATCACCGGAGTTCCGCGGCTTCGACCTTGTGCGGCGCGGCTACGACCGCCCTGAGGTCGACCGCTATCTCAGCGCCCTGTCCGAAGCCGGTTCACCGCCGCCGCAGCCGGCGTTCCGGATCAGGTGGCGGGGCTACGACCGCGAGCAGGTCGACGCGCGCATCGCGGACCTCCTACGCGGCCGGGGCAGCAGCGCGTAACCCCCGCCACGGGCCCGGCGCAGGAAGTCGGACCGGCCGACTTCCTGCGCCGTGGGGTGTCCGGCACCCCGGCCGGGCCGGGCACAGGGTCCAGGGGCCCGGGCGAAGACCACCCGTCCGCGTGGCGGTGGCCCCGGCCGACCCGGGACCACCGCAGCCGGCCGCTCAGCGCGACTCGACAGCAGTTGAGGTCCCGCCCGTCCGCACGGGGTGCGGACGGGCGGGGCGACCAAGTGCTACAGCGCGGCCAGGACCCGGGCCCGCAGGGTCTCGTCGGCGATGCCCTCGACGGGCCGCCAGGCGTACCCGGTGACCTCTTCCTCCTGCAGGGTGACCGGCACCGCGCCGCCGGTCCGGAAGAGGAACCGCACGTCGATGTGCCGGTGCTCCGGTTCGCCCTTGGCGGGGTTCTCCGGGATGGTGTGCACGTCGATGTGAAGGGGACCGTCGGCGGCGAGCCCCTCGGCGCTGACACCGGTCTCCTCGGTCAGTTCGCGCAGGGCCGCGCCGACCAGGGTGGTGTCCTCGGGCTCCAGGTGCCCGCCCGGGGGGACCCACGTGTCCAGGACACGGTGGTGGATGAACAGAACCTCCCGCTTGTCGTTGACCAGGAGGGCCCCGGCGGTGACGTGGCCCCGGAACTCCTTCCGGCTGGTCACGTCCGCGTCGCCGCCGGAGGCCAGCAGTTCCAGGGCGACGGCGAGGTTCGCCTCGTCCTCGGGGAAGCGGGAGAGGTACGCCGTGAGCGTGGTGCTGATGTGGTCTGCCGTGATGGCCAAGGGATCTCACCTGTTGTAGAAGTCGAGCCACGTAGCCGCGATGGCTTCGTGAGCCTTGAACGTGAAGTAGCGCCGGGTCCTCTCGTACCTCGCACCCGGCTCAGACAGGAAGGTCCCAGCCCGGTCCGTCCTCGGTGCCGAGCCAGACGCGCTGTGCGGCCGCCGACACGGTGATCCCGAAACCGTCCTGGTGCGGCTCACCGGCCGCCTGCCAGCACCGGACCGCGCGCTCGACCCGGTCCCACAGGCGGACGGGCCCGCGCTGCGTCACGGTCCACCCGCCGCCGGGGCCGGGTGCCGTCCGTGCCTGCGATCCGGTGGACAGGTCCCAGAGGATCTGCCGGGCCCCCACACCCGTGCGGACGGCTGCGGGCGCGGCGAGTTGGGCCACCCAGCCGCCCGTCCAGCTGTCGAGTGTCGCCGGGTCGATGAAGGTCGGGGACTCGTCGCCGGGCAGCAGGTCCAGCGTTGGACGGGGCGGCCGGTCGTGCGGGCGGGCGATCATGAAGCTGGTCTGGTCGGTGAGGAACCGGCCGGTGGCCTCGCCGGGTCCGGTGACGTCGAGCAGCGCGAGGGCGTTCGCGCTGCTCCACCCGGAGAGGGTGACCAGGATTCGACCGCCGGGTTTGACCTGGTGGAGCCATGGGAGGGGGATGTATCGAACCGAACAGGTGGCGATGAGCCGGTCGTACCGGCCCCCGTCCGGGTCGCCGCGCAGCCCGTCTCCGACGATCAGTCGAGGGGAGAACCCCGCGGTCCTGATCGCTGCCGCGGCTGCCGCGCCGACCGTCGGGTCGTACTCGACGCTGGTGAGGTTGGCGTCCCCGAGGCGGTGGGCGCCGAGGGCGGTCGAGTATCCGGTCCCGGTGCCGATCTCCAGCACCCGGTGCCCGGCCTCGGCGTCGAGTTGCTGCCACATGCGCAACACCACGGACGGGAGGGTGGACGACGAGGACGGGATACCGGTCACGGCTTCCCCGGCCGTGTCCTCGGGCCCGATGCGGCCGTCGAGTTGGGTGACCAGCGTCCGGTCGTCGTAGATCCCCTCCAGCCATCCGGGCTCGCCCTCGCGGACGGGGCGGTAGCTGGTCGGAACGCTGCCGGTGACCGGGGCGAAGTGGGTTCCGACGAAGAGTTCCCGTGGAACGGCCCTCGCGGCGCTCTGCCACTCGCGTTCGGTCAGCGCACCGTTCTCGGTGAGCCTGTCGGCCAGAGAGGCGCGGAGTTCAGCCGGTGTGCTCATGTGTCACGGCCTTTCTGGAGCGTGTAGGCCCTGACGAGCAGGGTGTCGGCCGAGCGTGCGCCCGAAGTGGCAGGGGGGAGCCGATCGATGCTGATCGCGGTGAACCCGGCCTCGTCCAGCAACTTCGTCCAGACGTGCTCCTGAAGGACCCAGCGACGCATCGTCGTCGCAGTGCCGTCCGGGGTGCGGGCCGGAATGTCGGCGTGCCGGACGTCCGGCTCGGCGGGCGCTCCGCCGAGGTAGTGGCCCAGGGTGGAGGCGGCGAACAGCCCGCCGGGACGCAGGGCGCGGGCAGCGGCGGGCAGCAGCCGGCGGGGGTCGGCGAAGTCGAGGCCGCCGAAGACGGAGTAGAGGACGTCGTACGCATCCGGGTGCGCCTCCAAGTGCTCGACCACGCCGGTGCGCAGGGTGCGCAGGCGCGGCGCGAGGTGACCGTAGAGGTCGCAGGCCATCGCGTGCTGGGCGGGAGAGGCGTCGATGGCGTCGACCCGGGCCGGCTCGTGGTGGGCGACGAGGTGGGCGGCGTGTCGGGCGGCGCCCGCGCCGAGGTCGGCCAGTACGAGGCCGGTGACGTCGCCCAGCACCTCGCTCCCCGGCCCGCCGTCCTGGGCCCAGACCCAGCGGAAGGAGCCGGGGACGGCCCGGTCCGCGTCGGCGCGGGTGCGGCCGTAGTGGTGCCAGAGGTCCGGCATGGCGGCCTGGGCGGGTGAGGTGGTCGTCACCCGGGCCATCCTGGTGCCCGGCGCGCCCGGGCGCAGGGATTCGGGCGAAGACCACCCGTCCGCGTGGCGGTGGCCCCGGCCGGGCCGGGACCACCGCAGCCGGCCGGTCAGTGCGAGTCGTTGCCGGGGTGGCAGGGGCTGCAGTTGGCGGCGTCGGCCCACAACGGCAGGTCCACGTCCCAGCCGTCAGCCGCGATGAGCCGGGCGGTGCGCAGCACCGTACCGTCGTCCTTGAACTCGACGGCCGGCACGTGGTGCAGGAAGTAACCGTCGTTGTGGGTCCGGCACAGCTCGGCGTAGGCGACGGTGTCCAGGATGATCGTGTGGACGCCGATGTCCACCAGCGCGCTGGGGCCGAGGCTCAGACGCTCGCCACGGTGGGCCATCGCGGTCAGCAGGTAGGCGTAGCCCTGGCCGAGGACGCGGGCGGCCATGACGGAGTCGTACGGGTAGTCGCGCATCAGCAGGCCGATCTGCTTTCCCCACAGATCGGCGGGGATGTGGTCGCGCACGTTCCGGAGCGGTCCGACGGTCGGGTCGGTGGGCGCAACTGCGGTTGCCATGGTTCCTCCGACTGCTGTTGGGGCACCTGGTGGCGCCGGGCACTGCCCGGCGGCCCTGTGAAAGCTACGGACCAACCCCTCTGGCACTCAAGGAAGTTGCAAAAACTTGCGGCCGCTTCACCTCAGCGTGTCGATCGCGGCGGTGATCAGCTCACGGGCCGCGCTGCCGTGCACAGCCAACCCGGCGAAGCGGGCGAACGTCCGCGCGTAGAGGGCGAGGTCGCTGGGTGCGGTCACGGTGACCTGGGCCGACAACAGCTCCACCCCCGCCTGCCGATCGTCGAAGAGGTTGAAGGTCTCCGTCGGCCACATGGTGCGGGCGGCTGTGAACGGGATGATGCCCAGCGACACCGACGGCATCGACATGGCCCGCAGCAGGTGGCCGAGTTGGCTGGCCATCACCTCGTCGTCGCCGATCCGGTATCGCAGGACGGACTCCTCGATGACCGCGACGAAGCGGCGCCCTCCCTCGAGGACGATTCTGGAACGGGCGAGCCGGGCCTCGACTGCGGCCTCCACGTCGTCCGGGGTATGACGGACATCGGCCACGGTGCGCAGCAGGGCGTCTGCGTACTCCCGCGTCTGCAGGACGCCGGGGACGACCCGGGAGGAGTAGGCGCGGAAATGGCGAGTGCGGGTGTAGAGCGGCACCCGGGCTTCCTGCGCCTGGCGCAGGCCCGTACGGGTGATGCGTCGCCACTCGACGTACAGGGAGTCCACCGCCCGGTTGGAGGCAATCAGGTCGGGCGCCTGGTCGTCAACTCCGCAGGCCTCGCACCAGGCGCGGATATCGGAGTCCGACGGGGCGACCTTGGCGTTGAGGATGCGAGAGGTCTTCGCCGGGTGCCAACCGCAGCGGGCCGACAGTTCCCCACCCTTCAGCCCGGCGTCGCGCATCAGCTCGCCAAGGCGTGCGGCGAGGGCCCTGCGGGCGGCCTGGACGCTGGAGGACGGGGAGATCGACATCATGCTGCCGTGGCCGGTCTTGACGTGGTCAGACAGTGTAGCTCTCGTGCGGCACGGCCCGTTCCCAGGCCGCCTCGAACGCGGTGGCGCACAGCAGGGCCACCGCCGGGTCGTCGCTGAACGACGGCCCGGCGGACTCCCCATCACCGGTGAAGTGGTTGAACCGCACCGACTCGCTGTCGAACAGCCAGAAGTCATTGCCCGGCAAGGCGATGTCCGAGGCCTGCCGCCGGGGCAGCCACCGGATCTGCTCGCCCGCGGCGATGTTGGTGAAGGTGCCGGAGTACTCGAACCTGATGTACTCCGACACCGGCTCGGACACGATCCGCACGCGCCGGACCTCGACGCCCCGGGCGACGGTCTCCTCGATCAGCGTCAGCCACGGGCGCCACCAGGACGTACGGTCGTCAGGGTCGTGGCGGAAGCCGTCCCGCCACGCCGCGAAGGGCCCGGTCTCCTTGGCCACACTGTAGGAGTCGCGCATCTCCAAGTGGACTGCGCTGGAGCGGGCGGCGGCCAGTTGCTCAGCGAACGTCGGTACCTTCGGCGGCATCGCACGCCTTCCTCAAAATCGGCACCATCCGCGCCGGCAGCCGGACCACATCCTCCGAATCGGGGATGCTGCCGGTCTCCAGACACTTGGCGCGCAGCTTCTCGGCGGCCTTCCAGCCCTGCACGACGATCTCGTCAGCTTCGTCGTCGTACCAGACGGTCGGGCACTCGTCGTCCCCCGTGTTGGGGTCAATCCCGATCAACCGTAGTGCCACGCCGGCCCCCTCTTGCCAGTGGATTGCTCTGACTTGCTCGACAATTCCCCGCTGAACGACCGCCGTCAAGACTCCCGCCGCACGCAGCGACCGCCGGCCCGATCTCCTGCCGCGACAGAATCCGCCGAGCCGGTCAGCGAGGCGCTGGCGGGGGCACTGGACTCTCGAAGATGGCCGAGCTGGCCATGGCCGACTACCGATCAGGCGGGACGGTACTCCATGTGGGGTACCGCCCGTTCCCAGACGGCCTCGAAGGCCTTCGTGCACAGTTCCACGGTGGCCGGCTCCTGCGTCATCACGTTCCGGGGATCAGCCCACTCGCCGTCACCGGTGAACAGGTTGAACCGCACGATCCGGCGGTCGAACAGCCAGAAGTCGGCCCCCGGCAGCGCAAGGTCCAGCGCCCGGCTCCGGGGCAGCCACCGGATCTGCTCACCGGCCGCGATGTTGGTGAACGTGTGGGAGTGCTCGTAGCGGATGTACTCGGTGACGGGCTCGGACACGATCCGGGCACGCCGGACGGTCACTCCGCGGGCAATGGTCTCCATCACGAAGTCGTGGAACGGATGCCACCACTCGTCCCGGTTCTCCAGGGAGTACCGGTGCCCGGCCTTCCATGCGGCGAACTGGTCGGCTTCGTCGGCGACGCTGTACTGATCGCGCATCTCCAGATGCACGGCCGACCTCTTCGTCTCCCGGAGCAGGGTCCTGAAGTCCGGCACGTTCGATGGCATCGCAAGCCTTCCTGATGAAGAGGATCATTCGCTCGGGGCAAGCCATTCGGTCTTCCGGCGTCCGATGCCGCCTTGTCCGGCGTCTCCCGACGAATCGCCCATCCGGTGGACGTTTCGGGGCCCGGAGCAGTGCCGCAGCCCCCGGCGCGTGGGCGGCGGGGGCCGGCGGGGTCAGGCGTCCTCGTCGGGCGGGGTCGTACGGAGGGCGTTGACGACGCCCAGGGCCACGATGGAGACCGCGACGGCGAGGAGGACGGCGAAGGCCGTCCCGATCAGGAACCTCACGAGAAGTCCCGCTCCGCGTCGAGGAGCAGGACGAGGAGGTTCAACAGCGTCGAGGCCGGCGCGGTGTTGAAGCGGACGAGGACGCGGCCGTCGATGGTCCGGTCGGTGCCGGCCGAGGGGAAGATCAGGCCGAACTTCCGCCCCCGGTCCTGGACTTCGGCGAGGAGCGTGCTGATGTGGGCGTCGGTGTAGTGCCGGATCCGGGGGTCGGTCGGCAGCATCGGGTGGCGGCGGGCCATCACGCGGCGCCGTCCAGCTCGAACCAGACGGATTTGGCACGCTCGTGGGGGTCGACGCCCCAGCGGTGGGTGAGGCCCTCGACGAGCTGCAGGCCCCGGCCGGACTCGGCGAGCAGGGAGAGCGGCGGGGTCGCGGGGAGGATCGGGCTCCCGTCCGTGACGGAGACGCGCAGGGAACCGTTGATGGAGATGATCTCGACGAGCGGGGCGGGGGTGTCCCCGTGCCGCCAGGCATTGACGAGCAGCTCGCAGAGGGCGAGCTGCGCGTCGGAGATGACGGAGGGGGACCAGCCGACGCGGGTCATGCTGTTGTGGAGGGTCTGACGGGCGATGGCGATGGTGGGGGTGTTGATGTGACGCATGGGAGTTCTCCCGAGGCGTGAGTGAGGGAGGAACCGGCGGAACATGTGTCGCCGTGAGCCAGGCCGTTGGAGAAGGACTTGGCTGCTCTGCGGTGCTTGCTAGCAGGCGTTACTGACGATCCGTCGGATCGGTGTGAGATCGACCATAGCGCACACGAGTATCCAAATTTCCACCCTTCCTGGATTGTTCCCCCTACGGTGGTAACTGGTGGACCACTGCTCGACACGAGCGGCACACTGGCCACACGCACGCCTGGAAGGAAGTCATGCCGCCACGATCGAACCCAACGCTCCGCCAGCGCAGGCTCGGGACCGAGCTGCGAAGAATCCGCGAACATGCCGGGTTCGGCGGCTCGCAGCTCGGCCGTTCCGTAGGCATGAGTCCAGCCCAGGTGACACAGATGGAGTCCGGCCGGATCGGCATCAGTGTCGAACGGCTCCACACCATCGCGGCCGCCTGCAACTGCGCCAATCGACCCTTGATCGACGCGCTCGCCGCCATAGTCACGGAGAGGGGAAAGGGTTGGTGGGAGGAATACAGCGAGGTCCTTACGTCGGACTACCTTGAGGTTGCCGAGATCGAGGGCCACGCGGAGAAGCTCTCCATGTGCACCACCACGTACATCCCCGGGCCCCTTCAGACCGCCAGCTACGCCTCGGCCGTTTTCAAGAGGATCTTCCCCCCGCTCCCCCGCAAGGATGTAGACATCCGAACGGCGTTCCGCATCCAGAGACAGCAGGTCATTCGTTCTGGCCGGACACCGTTTCGAGCGTTCATCCACGAAGCCGCACTGAGGATGCAGTTCGGTGGGCCAATGGTGCTCGTGGACCAGCTCGATGCCCTACTCGAAGACTCCCAGCAGCCCGGCATCTCCGTTCGAGTCGTTCCCTTCGCGGTCGACACGTTCCCCGGCGCCGGAGAGAACCTGACGTTCGCAGAGGGACCGGTCGCCGAACTCGACACGATCCAGTTGGACGTCTCTCAGGGCGCCCTGTTCTTCGACTCTCCAGCAGACCTTGCCAAGTATCGGGCGATCTTCGCACGTCTTGACACCACAGCCCTCCCTGAAGATGGGTCTCGAAACTTCATCCGATCCATCAAGAAGGAACTGGAAGACACGTATGCCTGAGTCGGCATGGCAGAAGTCCAGCTACAGCGCCTCAAGCAATGAGTGCGTAGAGCTCCGTACGGTCGCCGGGGCGGTCGAACTCCGCGA
>NZ_JBHXTL010000113.1:0-21172 GCF_042677365.1 Kitasatospora sp. NPDC127116 | reverse complement strand
AGTCCGACGAGGGCCACCTCATCCTCCGCACCACCCCCACCACCCTCGCCACCCTCCTCCACGGCCTCAAAGCCGGCGAATTCGACCACCACGCCTGACCGCCCCAACCCCGCAGCGCCCCTCGCCCACCCCGGGCGAGGGGCGCAAGTCGAGAAGCGGAAGACAACAATGCCTGAGTCCACCTGGCAGAAGTCCAGCTACTCCGGCGCAAACAACGCGTGCGTGGAGATCCGTTCGACCACCGGGGCGGTCGAACTCCGCGAGTCCGACGAGGGCCACCTCATCCTCCGCACCACCCCCACCACCCTCGCCACCCTCCTCCACGGCCTCAAAGCCGGCGAATTCGACCACCACGCCTAACCGCCCCAACCCCGCAACGCCCCTCGCCCACCCAGGGCGAGGGGCGCAACCACGGCACCGCGAAGGCAAAGGCCCCCAGCCAGGAAGGAAACGGAAAACAACAATGCCTGAGTCCACCTGGCAGAAGTACCGCTGCTCGTCGAAGCCCGGTGGCCGCCCGCCGCACGAGCCCTTGCGCAGCCGCAGCCGCAGCAGCAGCCTTCGCGCCGTTCGCACCTCTTCACGCCGGTGACGATTCGCGCACATCCCATTACGTTTGGCAGTGATCGCGGAATGCGCCCGGCACCCCTGCGCACAGGAGGTCTCATCATGCGACGACTCGTCACAACGCTCGGCACTCTCATCGCTGCAGGGACGTTGGCCGTAGCCGTCCCCACGTCCGCCCAGGCCGCCACGGGCACCTTGACGTTCTACAACGTGATCTTCCCTGACGGGTCGGGCCTTGGCCCGGGCGTGCCGTACGTCGACCCGCCCGCAGGCTGCTACGAAGTGCCGAGGGAGGCGCAGGGGCCGTTGTCGGGCGTGAACAACGCGACAGACAGCGCGGTCCGCTTCTACTGGCGGGAGGACTGCACCAGCCTGCTGTTCAACGTCCCCGCCGGCCGTTCGGTCAGGTTCAACTCGCACCCCCGCTCCTTCATGGTCGAGAGGTAACCGAGGCTCCTGACCGGCCCGACCCCGCAACGCCCCTCGCCCGCCCGGGGCGAGGGGCGCCAGGCACTCAATGCCTCCGGGGCAGTCGCCCCAGGAGGCCGTGGCCGCGCGTGGTCTGCCAGCGCGACCGCGCCAGCCGCAGCACCGTGTCCCACTGCTGGCGGATCTCGTCGTCCGGCGGGCGCTCGCCGCGCCTGATCCGGTCGAGTTCGTCCCGCACCTCCCGGCCGAGCGCCGCCGCGGCCACGGTGGCGAGCATGGCCCCGAACAGGGCGGAGAGCATGGCGAAGACCGCCCCGATCGCGCCGTAGCGGTCCGTGGAGGCGTTGAAGAGGCGCGGCAGGTAGACGCCCATGGCCAGGGAGTAGCCGGACAGCAGGACCGCCGCGATGCACGCGAACGGCACGAGGTCGAGCCGGGGGATCCGGCCCGCGGACAGCAGCCGGCCGCCCCAGATGAGGAAGGCCGCTGTCAGCGGTGCCTCCACGACGTCCGCCACCAGTCCCAGCGGCCCGCGGTCGAGGGTGGCGTGGACCCAGCTGCTCAGCGCGGCGTACCCGGCGAGCAGCGCGATCCATTTGAGGCCGTTCACGGTGTTGCGGACGCTCAGCGGTTCCAGCTCCCAGTCCTGTTCGAACAGGCGCTGGGCGGCCCGCGCGAAGCTCAGCACCGAGACGAGGAGGAAGGCGATCCCGAAGAGCCCCGTGGCGCCCCAGTCGTTGGACGCGGAGAGCATGTCTCGCACGGCTTCGGCGCCGCCCCCGGTGAGGCCGTAGCGGTCGATGACGCGCTGGGCGACGTCCTTGCCGCCGAGGCGGACGACGAGGGCTCCGCACACGATGGCCAGTGGCACCAGGGCGGTGAGCGCGGCGGAGGCCAGGGCCATGGAGCGGTCGAAGCCCACGAGTCGCTGGAAGCGGCTGACCACGCGCAGCGCGAACGCCGGGCGGAGCCAGAAGGTCGCCGTCCTGAGAACGGTCTCGCGGTTGATCCGTGTCGTTTGGCCCTCCGGGGTGCGGCGGTGGTGCGGCCTCGGCGAGGGACGCCGGGGCAGCTCGGCGCGCGAGTCCGTACGGCCCTTCGGGTCGGTACGGCGGATCGTCGCCGGAGTGATCCTCGCGCGGCGGGGCCCGGCCGGGCACGGCAACCCGCCGGGCGAGTGCCGCCGTCCGCCCGTGCGGGGCGGTGGTCCGGTCACAGCGCGGTGGCGCCCTCGGCGATCAGGAGTGCGCCGATCACGGCCAGGACCAGTGCGGTGACGGTGCTGTTGTGGGTCTCCAGCCACGTCCGCACTCTGCCCAACGGGGCCAGGACACGTTCCCCCGCGGCGATGTGGAGCAGCAGGGGGAGCGCGACGGTGAGGGCGGCGATCGCGGTGAACGCTGCCAGGGCGGCGACGGTGGGGGCCGCTTCCAGTTCGGCGGAGCCGATCGTCAGTCCCGCCGCCCCCGAGAGCAGGACGACCTTCGGGTTGGCCGCCGACAGCAGCAGCCCCAGCCGCAGGGCCTTGGCCGGGGTGGCGTCCGTCAGGGCCCTCATCCAGGCCGGGGTCGCCTTGTCCCCTCGGGAGCGCCACTGCCGGGCGGCGAGGAGCAGGAGGACCGCGCCGAGGCCCACTTTGGTCCACGAGGCCCAGGTGGGGGTCTCCTCGCGGGCCTCGACGACGGCGGCGAGCGCGGCGAGCGCGGACGCCGCCGCGAGGATTCCGGCCGTCCAGCCGGTCAGGAAGGCCGCGGCGGTGGGTCTGGGCCGCGGCGTGAACAGCAGCAGGATCGCGGGAACGACCGGAAACGGAGACAGCGCGATTCCCAGCGCGAGCGGTGTCACCTCGCCCATCACGGTGCCCACCGGATACCCCTTCCGTGGTTGGTGGGGTGTTCGGTCATGCGGCCGACCGTCCCCTCGGCCCGCTGGAGCAGGGCGAGGTCGACGCCGCCGAGCAGCAGCACGCCTCCCTCGGTGAGGATGCGCGGGAAGCCTCCCCGCGGGGAGGGGTCGGGAAGGTCGCCGACGCCGAGCATGATGCCAAGGTACCCGCAGGCGGCGGCGATGAGCGGCAGGCTGCGTTCGATCCGGGCGGGCAGCGGGGCGGGGCGACCCGGGCACCGCGCTGCTCGCGACGGACGTGGTGGACCAGGGCCCGCTTCCTTTGTGCCCCCCTCTACTCCGCTCCCCCGCGCCGCTGGTAGAGAACGTGTCGGGACCGTCGGGTGCGGGTCACGAGCCCGGCCCGGTGGAGGATCTGCAGGTGGTAGGAGACCGTGGCCGGGCTCAGGTACAGCCGTTGGGCGATCTCGCAGGCCCGGGCTCCGACGGACCCGGGCCCGCACGGCGGTGCCCGAGGCCCTGCGACTGGTCAGACGGTGAGGAGTTCCGTGGAGGTGGTGGCGGCTTGCAGGGCGTCGGGGTCGGGGACGATGCCGATCCCCGGGCCGGTGGGGACGGTCAGACGGCCGTCGTGGAGGACGAAGGGGTCGGTGATGTCGCGGGTGTAGTAGCGGGCCGAGGCCGAGATGTCGCCGGGCAGGGTGAAGCCCGGGAGCGCGGCCAGCGCCAGGTTGGCCGCCCGCCCCAGCCCGGTCTCCAGCATGCCGCCGCACCACACCGGTACGCCGTTCGCCAGGCACAGGTCGTGGATCCGGCGGGCTTCCAGGTACCCGCCGACCCGGCCGGGCTTGATGTTCACGATCGAGCACGCCTCCTGCCGGATGGCGGTGGCCGCGTCCCGGGCGGAGGTGATCGACTCGTCCAGGCAGATCGGGGTGTCCATGCGGGCCGCCAGCCGGGTGTGCGAGAGCAGGTCGTCGGGGGCGAACGGCTGCTCGATCAGCGTCAGCCCGTAGGCGTCGAGCCTGCGCAGGTGGGGCTGGTCCGCCGGACCGTAGGCGGTGTTGGCGTCCACCTGCAGGGCGATGTCCGGGCCGAAGGTCTCCCGGACCGCTCGCAGCGGCTCGATGTCCCAGCCCGGTTCGATCTTCAGCTTGATCCGGGCGTAGCCCGCGCGGAGGTAGCCGTCGACGGCGCTGATCAGCTCGTCGACGGTGTCCGTGATGCCGACGGACACGCCGACCGCGAGCTCGGTGCGCGTCGCCCCGAAGTACTGGGCGAGGCTGATGCCGGCGGTCCGCAGTTCGGCGTCCAGTACCGCCATCTCGACGGCCGTCCTGGCCATCGGATTGCCTCTGACCGGCCGGAGCAGCTCGGGGACCAGTGCCGCGGTCAGCCCGGGGGCCCGGGACAACCGGGGCAGCAGGAACTCACGCATCACTTGCCGGGCCCCGGCCAGGTACTCGGCGCTGTACGTCGGATCGTCGTCGGCCACGCACTCGCCCCAGCCGACGGCTCCGTCGGCCGTGGTGACCTTGACCAGCAGCGAGTTCCGGTGTTCCTGGGTTCCCAGGGCGGTCCGGAACGGCGCGACCAGGGGCAGGGCCACCTCGCGCAACTCCACCTGCTGCAGCTTCATTCCGATGTTTCCTTCCGTCGCAGGACGTACCAGCCGGACCGGTCGAACCCGTCGATCCGGTAGCCGTTCTCCAGGGCGCCGCCGAGCGCCTGGCGCATCGCGGACCGCCAGCGCCGGGCGGCGGCCGGATCCGTTCGCCGCAGGGACTCCGCGTCCACGGGGGTGACACAACGCAGTACGCCGCCGGTCGCGGCGCGCGGTACGGGCTCGCCGTTGCCGTCCGCTTCGAGCACGGGTTCCGCCGCGGCCAGGTCCGGCAGCGGTGCCGGTGCGTGCGGCGTCCCGTGCACCGGCCAGCTGACGAACAGCCGGTCGGATTCGTCGCCGTCGTTGATGCCGTCGGCCAACGGCCCGTAGAAGTCGGGCAGGTACGCCTCCGCGACCGCCCCGAGCCGCCGCAGGTTGAAGTGGGCGTTGCGGCGGATCAGCGGGTCGTACGTCCACGAGATCGACGACAGGCCCGCACGGGCGGCCCACTCCCGCTGGTGCGACTTCATCGCCGCGCCGATCCCGCGCCCGTGCATTCCCGGCAGCACGCCGGCCACGTGCGAGTGCAGGCTGTCGCCGACGGTGCGGAATCCGGCGGTCGCGCCGACCATCGCCGTCCCGAGGTACGCCGCCGCGACGTAGCCGCCGGTGTGGGCGAGCGCGCACATCACGTCCAGGGCCAGCGGTGGCTCGGCGGTGTCCGGGGTGTTCCACACGGTGCGCAGCACCGCGTCGGCCTGCTGGAGTTCGGGGACGGTCCGGAGCGACCGGATTCGGACGTCCGCCCGTTCCGCGCCGGCGGAAGGAAAGTCGACCGTGCGACGAGTCTGCTCGGCGGGCCGCTCCGGGCCGTTGGTGTCCGGGCCCGAGTTCACCTGGCCTCCTTCGTGCCGATGTCCGGCAGCCGTAGCCGCAGTTGCAGCGCCAGTGCCAGCCGCAGGTCCGGGTCGTCGATGTCGATCAGCTCGGCGAGCCGGCGCAACCGGTGCCGCAACGTGTTGGGGTGCAGCGTCATGGCCTCGGCGACCCGTGGCACGTCGTAGTGCCCGGCGATCCAGCGGCGCAGTGTCTTCTCGTACTCCGTTCCGTGCCGGGCGTCGTGGTCGAGCACCGTCGACAGGGGCTCCCCGTGCAGGGCGGGACGGTACCGGAGCGCCTCGTGGACGTCCCGCAGGAATATCGGGGCGGCCAGTTCGTCGTGCCGTCCGATCTCCGTCCTGCCGAACGGTCCGCACACCACGTCGAGCGCCTGCCCGGCCTGGCTCAGCCCTGTCGGGACGTCGGCGGGGCCGGGGAGGGTGCGGCTGATCCCCGCCCGCCAGCCGCCGCCCAGGGTGTCGCTCGCCCGGGCCAGCACCGTCGCGATGATCAGCTGGATCACGGGCGCGTCGGACGCCGTCTCGACCACCGCCACGGCCCGACCGTCCAGCGCTCCGGCGGCGGCTCCCAGCCGGTAGGCGGAGAGTCCCATCCGCAGCAGGTCGCCGACGTATTCGGCGGCGGAGTCCGGCGAGACGCCTCGCGCGTGACCGGCCGGGTCGCCGATGCGGCCGATCACCAGCACGGTCGCCGGGGCGTCGAAGCGTATCCCGAACGAGTCGGCGAGTTCCCGGGTCGCTCCCAGGCCGCGGAGCAGCCAGCCCAGGCGCTCGGCTCGTTGCCGGCGTTCGGCGTCCGCCGCGAGGCTGACCCGGGCCAGGTGGGGCGCGGCCAGCCGCGCGCCCTCGGCGAGGACGTCCGCCGCCTCCTCCGTCAGGGGCTCGTCGCCCTGGAGCACCCAGATGGTGCCCAGCGCCTCGCCACCGTCCCGGATGGCGATGGCGAGGCGTGGCCGGTACTCCTTCGGCTCGTAGCTCCAGACCGCGGTGTCGGAGCGCAGGACGGCGGCGTACTCCTCGGCGTGGGTCGGGTGGTCCGGCACCCGGCGGCCGAGGATGCCGTCACGACGCGGGTCGTCGACCAGTTGGCCCGGGACCGTGGAGTAGGCCAGCACGCGCATGGACAGGTCCTCGATCGCCACCGCGCCGCCGGCGCGCACGGCGATGTCGTTGGCGAGGGCGAACAGGTCGGTGGACCGGTGCCTGTTCGGCTCGAACACCGGGCTCGTGATCGCGCGCAGCGCGTCGATCAGGGTGTAGAGCTGCCCCCAGGAGATCTCGGCGCTGCGCTCCAGGAGTGCCACTCCGGTCCGTTCGGCGGCCTGTGTCAGCGCTGCCGTGTCCGTGGTGCCGGCTCGCACGACCACCGCCTTGGCGTGGTGCTCGGCTGCCCACTCCAGGACGTCGGCGGTCAGTCGGCCGGGTACCAGGACGATCGCGTCGGTCAGCCCTGTCCCGGGGGCGTCGGTGTCATGGATCGTGGGCGCCCCGACGGTGACGGCCCGGCCTCGCGGCAGTGCGAGCGGCCGTAGGAGGTCGGTTCCCAGGCTGTCGAGCACGACCCCGAGGGTGATCCCGGCGGGGGCTGTCATCGCCGCTCCGATCGCGGCATCGGGCCGTGGCGCTCTCCGGTGGACCCGCCGTCGGCGGTCACCCGTTCACCGGCCGGGAACACCTGCGTCGTTCCGGTCGGCGGCAGCTGCCCCTGCGGACCGGCCACCGCCGGCCGCGGGGTGGTGCGGCCCGCCAGGGGGGTGAAGTGGTTGCTCGGCCCGGCGGCCTTCCGGCGGCTCGGCGGAGTCGGAGTCATGGGGAGTCCTCGTCAGGGGATGGGTCGGGTGAAGGGGGCGCCGATGAGGGACGCCTCGGGGCGGTCGGCGGAGAGCGAGCAGCGGACGGGGGCGGTCAGGGGACGAGGTTGAGGCCGGGGGGAAGTCCCAGGGGGGCGGTGTCGTCGGGCTGTCGGACGAAGCGCATCCGGTGGACACCGTGCGTGCTGATCAGGAGGTCGTCGCCGCTGGGGCGCAGGCTGATCAGGCCGCCCGCGCGGAACGCGCCGTCCGGTGCCGGTTCGATCGTCCCGACGAACTCCAGGCCGAGTTCGAGCGTGCCGTCCCGGGTGACCGTCGCCAGGACACCGAGTTCCGGACTGCGGTAGACGGCCGGTGGCAGTGTGGCACCGGCCGCCGCGGGGGGACAGCGCCGGTACTCCGTGGCGCGGCCGGGGCGGTACACCGATCCGATCCTGATCGTGCCGGACGACACCCGCAGCCAGAAGCCGGCGCTGTCCTCCAGGCCCTGCCAGCTGCCGTCGACGGCCGGGGCGAACTCGCCGGCGGACGGCGCGTCGTGGATGCGGATCCGGCCGTTGCCCACGGCGTCGATCCGCAGGGTGAGGCCGGATCGCGGATCCAGCCAGTCCCCCGTCAGCCGGGCGGCGGGCTCGGCGGCCACCGGGTCCGCCGTCAGCGCGACGGGATCGTCCTCGGGCAGCCCGGCGGCCAGCCGGAGCACCCGGGTGGCCAGTTTCGCGGAGTCGATCGAGGAGTTGTTGCTCAGCAGCGCCACGCCGAGGTCGGCGTCGGGCATGAACAGCAGCTGGGACCGGTACCCGGGGACACCGCCGGCATGGCCGAACGCCGGGTGGCCCGCGATCGTCGTGCGGTAGAGACCCAGCGCGTACGGCCACTCCTGCCCGTCCCCGGAGTCGACCTGCCGCAACAGCCCGTCGCGGATGTCGGCGCCCAGGACCCGGCCGTCCTGCAGGAACCCGAACCACGGCGCCAGGTCGGCGACGCTGGTGGCCAGGCCGCCGTCGCCGACCGCGGACTCCTCGGTGTCGGCGCGCCGGACGGCACCGCGGGTGACGTCGTACCCGTAGGCGAATCGCGGCAACGGCTCCCGGCTGTCCTCGCGGAACACGGTCTCGTTCATGCCCAGCGGTGCGAACATCCGGTCCGTGGTGAACTCCCCCAGGGTGCGACCGGTGAGCCGCCGCACGAGCGAGGCGACCAGGACGTACCCCGTGTTGGAGTAGGAGAACGCGGTCCCCGGTTCGAAGTCGACCTCGGTCAGCCCTGCCACGAAGGCCAGCGTCTGGTCCTGGGTGATCCTCGTCAGCGGGCGGCCGGCGATCGTCGCCAGGGCCAGCCAGTCCCGCAGACCTCCCGTGTGCCGCAGACATTGACCGACGGTCACCGGCACCGCCAACTTCAGCTCGGGCAGGTGCGTGCGGATGTCGTCGTCCAGCGACAGTCGCCCGTCCCGGCACAGCAGCAACGCCGCCGCGGCGGTGAACTGCTTGCTCATGGAGGCGATG
Organism: Kitasatospora sp. NPDC127116; assembly: GCF_042677365.1. Taxonomy (NCBI): domain Bacteria; kingdom Bacillati; phylum Actinomycetota; class Actinomycetes; order Kitasatosporales; family Streptomycetaceae; genus Kitasatospora; species Kitasatospora sp. NPDC127116. The sequence goes on along the minus strand of NZ_JBHXTL010000113.1, from coordinate 12,507 downwards.
TCGAACCGTGTGCGGGTGTCGACCGGCGCCTCGAACTCCACGCTCGCCAGCCCCGCGGACGCCTGGTGGATCAGCTTCCCGTCGGTGTAGATCCCGACGGACAGTCCCGGGTCACCCGGGCGTGTCGCCGAGTCCACGACCTCGGACAGTGTTGTTGAGATGGCCATGCGCCCCAGACTCTCAGTCAGGACTGCCCGGAAGGTTTGTCCTGGCAGGCAAAGTCCGCTCGCCCGACGTTGGCCGAAAGGACATGCCCGTATGCCTCCTGGCGTCAGGAGCGTTGGGGGGCGCGACCGTACGCGGTGTTCAACCGGGGCCGGGCGCCGCTGTGCCGAGCCGTTGGTAGAGGACCTGCCGGGACCGTCGGGTGCGGGTCACGAGTCCGGCCCGGTGCAGGAGCTGGAGGTGGTAGGAGACGGTGGCCGGGCTCAGGTACAGCCGCCGGGCGAGCTCCGTCGTGGAGCGCGGCTGGCTCAGCTCGGCCAGGAGTTTCAGCCGTGTCGCGCCGATCAGCGGATGGTCCCGGGCCGCGGGCCGGCAGTCGATCTGCCCCGCGGGGTAGACGATCAGCGGGGTGCGCGGGGCCGGCGCACCGGGCGGCTCCCCCGCGCAGAAGAGGGCCCAGTCGACGAAGACGCTCGGCGTGAGGATCACCGCGTCCGCGTCCAGCGTCAGCTGGTGGATGCCGCCGGTGCGCAGGTGCACGACCAGTTCGCCGTCGCGCCATTCCAGGTTGGGGGCCAGGCGGTTGAGGGTCTCGGCGAGCCCGCGTCGGGCGATCTCGGAGGCCCGGGCGCCGACGTCGGCCTCCAGGCGGGCCCGGACGGCGGGCCACGAGGGCTCCAGCGCCTCGTGCCAGAACCGCGCCATCTCGTCGGCGAGGCGGTGCGCGAAGTGGTCCTCCCCGCGGTCGAGGGCCCGCAGGAGCTGCCTGGGCGGCGGGTGGCTGGAGCCGGGGTCCCAGGAGTGGCCGTTGACGGCCTCGGTCAACTCGTAGCGGACGCGCTCCCGCGGGGTCGTCGCGATCTGGTGCAGCGCCGTGTCGATGTCGGTCAGGAAGCCCGGCGGCTCCGGCCGGAGGAAGTCGGGGGCGTACCCGAGGGGGCCGCCCCCGCCGACCACGGCCAGCAGCCCGAGCCGGTGCCGGGACAGCGCGCCCGCGGCCCTGGTCCGCCACGGCGGGGTCAGCGTGCCCGGGCTGAACCCGACGAGGCGGAGCAGGTCCTTGGCGGAGCCCACCGGCGAGACCGCGAACCTGACGTTTCCCAGCCCCCGGGCCCCCAGGCGAATCCGGATCACAGACGCTCCCCCTTTCGCCGGCCCTTTCGAAAGAAATCGAATCATTCGACCGGTCGATCGGCTTGGCGTTTCCTGGATTCACCGCACAGACCGGCCTTGAGAGGAATCCAGGACCCGTGATCATTCACAGGAAGCTGGCCGCGGTCGCGACCGCGGCGGCAGCCCTCGCCATCGGCACCGCGGGTTCGGCGACCGCCCGGACCGCCGAGCCCGCCGCCCAGCACGTGACACCGGCCTCGGCGTCGGCCTCCGCGTCGGCGCCGACCGCGGCGCGGCAGGGCGGCGGTACCGCGTCCCCCTCGGTCCGGGACGGGGAGATCGTGGAGCTCTGGAACTACAACAGCCAGCACTGCCTGTCGGTCGGGGCCGGGAGCACGGCGGGCGGGGCCGGGATCATCCAGTGGTCCTGTTACGGCGGCGCCGAGCAGTACTGGGGCCTCTACCCGATGCCGAACTCCGGCGGCGGCTACGAGATCGTGAACAAGAACAGCGGCAAGTGCCTGGCGGATCCGGCGAGTTCGCCGAACGCCGGCGTCCAGCTGATCCAGTACGGCTGCGACAAGGGGTGGGAGCAGACCTGGTACTTCGGCTCGAACCCGGACACGGGCTTCGCGCAGATCAAGAACCGGGCGAGCGGCCTGTGCGCCGCGGTCGGCGGTTCGAGCACGACGCCGGGTGCGCCGGTCGTCCAGTGGCCCTGCACCGGCGGCTCCGAGCAGCGGTGGACGACTTCCGGGTGACGGCCGCACGGCCGACCGCCGGCGCCCGGTGACCGACGTCTCGCGGCTCCTCCCCCACGGAGCCGCGAGACCCTCCCCGCCCGTCGCCCCCGCGCGGCGCGTCCGCCGACCCGTCCGCGCTCAGAGCCGGTCGGCGTCGACAACCGCCCGGGCGAAGGCCTCGGGTGCCTCCTGGGGGACGTTGTGGCCGACCTCGGGCAGGCTCCGGTGGAGGTAGGGGCCGGTGAAGAAGTCGCGGTAGCCGGCGCCGTCGCCGGGGGCGGTGAACGGGTCGCGGCCCGCGTCCAGGGTCACGGTCGGCACGGCGATCCGGGGACGGGCGGCGAGGCGGCGCTCCAACTGGTCGTAGCGGTGCTCGCCCTCCGCCAGGCCCAGCCGCCAGCGGTAGTTGTGGATGACGATCGCCGCGTAGTCGGGGTTGTCGAAGGCGGCGGCGGTGCGGTCGAAGACGGCGTCGTCGAAGGCCCAGGTCGGCGAGACCTGCTGCCAGACCAGGCGGCACAGCTCGCGGCGCTTGTCCCGGTCCTCCATGGCACGCCGTCCTCGTTCGGTGGCGAAGTAGAACTGGTACCACCAGGTGTGCTCGGCGGCGGGCGCCAGCGGCTCCTTCTGCATCTCGACGTCGGTGACGAGGTAGCCGCTGACCGAGACCAGCGCCTCGACCCGCTCGGGCCACAGCGCGGCGATGATGTCGGCGGTGCGCGAGCCCCAGTCGAAGCCCGCCAGCACGGCCCGCCGGATGCCCAGCGCGTCCATCAGGGCGAGCACGTCCAGGGCGACCGCGGCCTGCTGGGCGTTGCGCATCGTCCGCTCGGACAGGAAGCGGGTGGTGCCGTGGCCGCGCAGGTACGGCACGACGACCCGGTAGCCCCGGGCGGCGAGCAGCGGGGCGACGTCGACGTAGCTGTGGATGTCGTACGGCCAGCCGTGCAGGCAGATCACGACCGGGCCGTCGGCCGGGCCGTCCTCGGCGTAGCCGACGTCGAGCAGGCCGGCCCGGATCTGGGCCAGGCGGGCGAAGCCGGTCCGGGCGGCGGGGCCGGGGGCGCCGACGGGGGCAGGGGCGCCGACGGGGGCGGCGGCCGGTGCAGGGGCGGGGGCACCGGCGGCCGGGGCCGACCCGGCCGGTACGGGGGTTCCGGCCGGTGCGGCCCCGGCGGCCCGGGCCCGGTCCCGGGCCTGGGCCTGGGCCTGGGGCAGGGGCAGGGGCAGGGGCGGGGCGGCCAGGGACAGCGCGGTGGTGCCCGCGCCGAGTCCGACGGCCCTGGTGAAGGTGCGCCTGTCGATCATGCCGATTTCCTCCTCGGTGCGAACGTGCGCTTCATTCCAGCCCGTTGACGCCGCGTCAACGAGCCGGAGCGCCCCGGCGCGCCGCGCGGGGCCCCCGGGACGGCTGGGAACGCGAGCGCCGCCCGGGGCCCGCGGGGCCTGCGGGGCGGGGCGGTGACCTGTTCGGCGGTCGCACGATTGGGTGGCGACCGCTATTGATCCCGCACTGTTCACCGGGGCCTGCTGGAGTGGACGGGCGCCCCACCCCCGTCGCACTCCTCACCCACCGGGCAGGTGAACGACATGACCGACCTCCCCCCGCACCCCGGCCTCCCGGCCCGGCCCGCGCTGTACCTCCGCTGTTACCCCGCCGACGCGGCGGGGCTGGAGTACCAGCGCGCGGTGCTGGAGCGCCTGGCCCGCTACCGCGGCCTGCCGGTGCCCTCCGCCTTCCTGGACGACGGGGCGCGCTCCGGCGACCCGCACCCCGCCCTGGAGCGGCTGCTGGAGCGGGCCGAACAGGGCTGGGTGAACGTGGTGCTGGTGCCGGGGCCGTTCGTCTTCTCGCTCGACGACCGCAGCGCCCGGGCGACCGTGCGCCGGCTGGAGGCGCTGGGCTGCGCGGTACTCGAACTGCCCGGCCCGGACGTCCCGCCGCACCACCCGCCGGTCCGCGCCCGGACCGCCTGAACACACTGCCCGCACCGCCCGTACGCGCACGGACACACCGCCCGCACCTCGGGAACACACCACGGGAACGCGCCACCGGAACGCACCGCGGGGAGGGCGCCCCGGCGGGTACCGCCGCAAGCCGTCACGGCATGATGTGCCCATGGCCTTCGCACCCCTCCTCGGCGAGCGCCGCGCACCCGAACCGACCGGACGGCCGTGAGTCGGCCCGTCGAGCCGGGATCGCCCGGCGCCGGTTTCGTGTTCGTGGGGCGCCGGCCCGAACTGGACCGCCTGACCGACGCGATGCTCCGCCCGCCCGCCGTGGTCCTGGTCGAGGGCGAGGCCGGCCTGGGCAAGTCCCGCCTGGTGGCCGAGGCCGCGGCCGGTGCCGCGGCGGCGGGCCGCCTGGTGCTGACCGGCTTCTGCCATCCGCTGCGCGAGCCGCTGGCCTTCGGCCCGGTGGTGGACGCGCTGCGCGGCGTCGGCCCGTTCCTGCCGCCCGCCGACCGCATCCCGGCCAGCGCCGGGGCGCTGCGCCCGCTGCTGCCCGACCTCGCCGACCGGCTGCCGCCGCTGCCCGCGGCCGCCGGCGAGGGGACGCCGGGGCTGCGGCTGCTGGTCCAGGCGGTGCGCGCCCTGCTCGGCGCGCTCGGCGAGACGGTACTGGTCGTGGAGGACCTGCACTGGGTGGACGACGCCACCCGCGAGCTGCTCCTGCTGCTGGCCCGGGACGTGCCGGCGGAGCTGGCCCTGGTGCTCACCTACCGGGCCGAGGACCTGGCGCCGGACACCCCCGCGCTCGGCGCGGCCTACCGGCGCCCGGCCGGGGTGGGCGGCGCGCTGATCCGGCTGGCCCCGCTCGCCGAGGCCGAGGTCGACGAGCTGGCCCGGGCGGCGCTGGGCCCGCGCGCGACGGCGGCGCTCACCCGGGTGCTGTTCGACCGCAGCGAGGGCCTGCCGCTGGTCGCCGAGGAGGACCTGATCACGCTGTGCGAGCAGCGCGGTGCCGGCGCGCTGACCAACGCCGCGGACCTGGCCGCCGACCTGGAGCAGTCCGAGGTGCCGCGCGGCCTGCGCGACGCGGTGACCGAGCGGCTCGCGGCGCTGTCCCCGGAGGCCTCCGCGATCGCCTCGGCCGCCGCGGTGCTGGGCGTGCCGGCCGGGGAGGACCTGCTGGCCGCCGTGGCCGGCCTCGACCCGCAGGCCGCGGCGGACGGCCTCACCGAGGCGCTGCGGGCGGCGGTGCTCAACGAGAAGCCGCTGGCCCGCTACGGGTTCCGGCACGTCCTGGCGCAGCAGGTGGCGTACCGCCGGCTGCCGGGGCCGCGGCGCGGCGCGCTGCACCGGCGGGCGGTGGCGGCGCTGGGCGAGCGCGAGCCGAGGCCGCTGGTGCAGATCGCGCACCACACGCTGGCGCTCGGCGACCGGGCGGCCTGGCAGGAGGTGGCCGAGGCGGCCGCCGACCAGGCGGTGGCGCTCGGGGACAGCGGCAGTGCCGGCGCGCTGCTGCGCCGGCTGCTGGACGAGCCCGACCTCGATCCGCGGCGGCGCGGGCGGGCCGCGCTGGCGCTGGCGCGGATCGCCGCCGACGGTGTGGATTCGGTGGCCAGTGCCGCGGTGCTGACCGCGATCATCGCCGATCCGCGGCTGCCGGTGCCCGATCGCGGCGAGATCCGGCTGTCGCTGGGCTTCCTGATGGCGGTGCACGGCGGGGACCGGGCCGGTTTCGACCGGATGGAGGAGTCCCTCGACGAGCTGGAGCAGCGTCCGGGCCGGGCGGCCCGGGCGATGGTGGCGCTGGCCATGAACGAGCGCGACGGCGCCGGCGAGCGCGCCCGGCAGTGGCTGGAGCGGGCCGAGCGGACGCTGGCCGCGGACCCGGACGAGGAGGTGGCCGCCGCGGTGCGGGCCACCCGGCTGACGCTCCTGGCGCGCGAGGGCGACCCCGCGGTGTGGGAGCAGCTGGACGCGCTGCCGCGCAGCTCGCGGCGGCCGGAGATCGTCCGGCAGACCGCCCGTGCTCTGTACAACGCGGGTGAGATCGCCGTGGAGCTGGGCCACGACCGGCGGGCGGCACGGCTGTTGGAGGAGAGCCGGCGCCTGGCCCGTCGGGCGGCGATCCCCTATCTGGAGTGCTACAGCCGGATCGCGCTGGTGCGGCTGGACGGTCTGGCCGGGCAGTGGGACGGGCTGGAGGAGCGGCTGGCCGCGCTGGGCGCGGAGTTCCCGGACCTCGCGATGGCCGGGGTCGAGCAGGCCCTGCTGCGGGGACGGCTGGCGGCCGCGCGCGGCCGGCTCGCGGAGGCGCGCGCCCATTTCACGGAGGCGGGCCCGTACGGGGAGCGGGAGTCGCAGGTGACCGGGGCGCTGCGGGCGGCGGCGGGGCTGGCGGGGCTGCAGCTGGCGGAGGGGGACGTCGCGCGGGCGGCGGCCACGCTGGTGCCGGCGCTGGACGCGCTGCGCCGGGCCGGGGCCTGGCCGCGGGCCGCCGAGTTGCTGCCGGTGGCGGTCGAGGTGCTGCTGGCGGCGGGCGACGCGGCGGGTGCGGCGGAGCTGGTCGAGCAGGCGCGGGCGCATCTGGAGGGGCGGGACGCGCCGGCGGCCCGGGCGGCGCTGGCCTTCGCCGGCGGTCTGCTGCTGGCCGGTACGGATCCGGCGGGCGTCGGCGGGGATCCGGCGGGCGCGGGTGCGGAGTTCGTGCGTTCGGCCGGGCTGTGGCAGCGGATCGGGCGCCCGTACGAGCAGGCGCGGGCCGAGGAGCGGGCGGCGACCGTGGCGGCGGGGGGCGACCGGGCGGCGGCCGGGGAGCGGATCGCCGCCGCCGAGCGGGCCTATCTGGCGCTGGGCGCGGCCTCGGACGCGGCCCGCTGCCAGCGGCTGCGGCGGGAGCTGGGCCTGGGCCGGGCGGCCTCGCCGGGGCGGCGCGGCTACGGCGAGCGGCTGTCCCCGCGCGAGCGCCAGGTCGCGGCGCTGGCCGCCCAGGGCGCGGCGAATCAGGACATCGCCCGGGCGCTGTTCCTGTCGACCCGTACGGTCGAGCACCACGTGGCGAGTGCGCTGCGCAAGCTCGGGGTGGGCCGGGCGGGGCTGGGTGAGGCGCTGGCCGCCGCGGACGGGGCCCCGGAGGGCACCGGCTGAGGGAGGGAAAGGGGGTCCCGCCCGCTCCCTCAAGGGGCGGGACCCGGTCCGGGGTCGGCCGTGCCGGTGGTGCCCGGCTCCGGGGTCAGCCGTGCCGGTGGTGCCCGGCGCGTTCGACGAGCCGGGAGAGCCGGGCCAGCCGGGCCAGGCCGGGCCGGCGCAGGCCGCTGCTGCGGCGGGCGGGCAGGACCAGCCCGGGGTCGGGGGCGGTGAAGTGGGTGTCGGCGTAGAGCCGGAGACGTTCGCGGCGGGTCATGGGGCGACCTCCGGGGGTGAGGGTCGTCGGTGTGGGGCGGGCTCCAGGAAACCGGCTGGGCGGGGGCGGGAACAATGCGTAGCGCTACCCAATCCCCCGTACCGAATCCTGGGTACCGGCCGCTCGCGCGCCTCGGACGGACCGTCAAGCGGTGTTGCCCCAGGCGGGTGAAAGAACCGTCCGGCAGGCGTCGACGCCCGTCCGCGCAGGTACGTGGTTCTGCTGTTCGTGTCACCTCCCGACAGCGAGGTTCCCGTGTCACCTGTCCGACGAGTGCGTCCGCGCCCGCCGCACGTCCTGTCCGCGTTGCTGGCGGTGGTGCTCGGTGCGGGCGCCGCCGCCCTGAGCGTTCCGGCCCCGGCGGCCTCGGCGGGGCCGCCGCAGGCCGTGCGGGCCCGGCCGGCGGCGAACGCGGCGGAGCGACCCGCGGCGAAGGCGGAGGGCAGGGCGGCGCGGCCGAAGCCGCGCGGGGCCGGGACGCAGCGCCCGATCGGCCCGGACCCGGTGGTCGACCTGCTGGCGCACGGCAACCTCACGATGGCCTCCAACTCGGTGCTGACCTGCGACGACAGTGACGGCACGGTCTGCTCGGACACCGAGGGGTCGAACAACGGCCGGACCAAGTTCGTCAAGGTCGACCCGAACGCGCCGGGCCCCAACGCCTCCTCGGCGCAGCTGCTGCTGCCGGCCGGGGCGAACGTCCTGTCGGCGCGCCTGTACTGGCAGTTCAACCCGACCGGGACGAGCACCAACGGCACGTCCGGGGACATCAACCTGGGCAACCGGGTCTCCTGGAAGGTCCCGGGCGCGAGCGGGTACCAGCAGGTGAGCGCGGACACCTACGACTGGTTCGACCAGATGGTGGGCGGGAACCCGCCGGAGCCGCTGCTGGCCGCCGGGGCGGTCAAGGACGTGACGGCGGAGGTCAGGGCGGCCGGTGCGGGCAGCTACACCGTCGCCGACATCCAGGCGTGCAGCGGCCGTTCCTCCGCGCAGAACTTCGGCGGCAACAACGTGGGCTGCTGGGGCGGCTGGTCGCTGGTGGTCGCGTACGAGGACACGGCGGAGCCGCTGCGCTACCTCCAGGTCTGGGACGGCTACCAGCTGCTGCGCGACCCCAACAACTCGACGACCCTCACCCTCGGCGGCATCCGCACCCCCGCCACCCAGGCCCCGCGGGCCGTCATGGGGATCACCGTGGGCGACGGTGACGCGCCGATCGCCGGGGACTCCCTGGCCGTCGGCTCCACGCCCACCGACCTGACCCTGCTGCCGATGCCCGGCCCCACCGGGATCGGCACGGACAACGCGTTCACCAGCCGGATCGACCACGTCGCGACGGACGGCACCGGCACCAACATCACCACCCGCGACCCCGACCCGGTCAACAACTACGGCTACGACGCCCGGATCATCGACGTGACCGGCAAGATCCCGGCCGGCAGCGAGCAGGCGCTGGTCCGCATCAGCGGCGCCGGCGACGCCCTGGAACCGCAGGCGGCCTGGCTGGCCCTGGACGCCCTCGAACCCGACCTGCGGATCACCAAGGCCAACACCCCGCCCGGCAGCCCCGACGACAACCCGCCCGGGCTGGTCGGCCCCGGCGAGACCATCACCTACACCTTCGCGGTGGCCAACCGGCGCCAGGACGGCACCAGCACCGACCTCGACACCGCGACCGGCGTCACCGTGACCGACACGATCCCGGTCGGCACCACCTTCGTCCCCGCCTCCAACCCGGCCTGCCAGGCCAGTGGACAGACCGTCACCTGCACGGTCCCCGACCTGCCCCCGGGCGCCGAGGCCAACGTCGCCTTCCAGGTCACCGTCGACGCCTCCACCGCCGTCGGCACCCACCTCGACGACACGGCCACGCTCCACTTCCGGGGCAGCCAGACCCAGCGGGCCCAGGAGCGCACCAGCAACACCGTGCGCAACACCGTCGCCGCCGTGCCCGGCTACACCATCGTCAAGACGGCCGACCCGACCACCGCCAAGCCCGGCGACACCGTCCGCTACCGGATCCAGGCCACCAACACCAGCCGGACCGACGCCCCCGGGGTGACCCTCACCGACGACCTGTCGGGCGTGCTGAACTCCGCCGCGTACAACAACGACGCCACCGCGGACCGCGGTCAGGTCCAGTTCGCGGGCACCGCGCTGACCTGGAGCGGGGACCTGCCCGTCGGGGCCACCGTGACCATCACCTACTCCGTCACCGTGCGCTCCCCGCTGGCCGCCGACGCGGTCCTGCGCAACGCCGTCTCCTCCGGCACCTACGCCAACAACTGCTCGCAGGGCTCGACGGACGCGCGCTGCCGCACCGAGGTCCCGGTCACCGTACCCAGCCCCAGCCCCAGCCCGACGCCGTCGCCGAGCCCCAGCCCGAGCCACAGCCCGAGCCACTCGCCGCACCCGACCCACAGCCCGGGCCACAGCCCGACCCACGTCCCCCCGCCCGACCACGGCCACGGCGGCCAGCTGCCCGAGACCGGTAGCAACGCGGCCCGGCTGCTGCCCGTCGTCGGCCTCACCGCGCTCGGCGCCGTCACCGCGGGCGCGCTCCTGCTGATCCGCATCCGCCGCGCCCGCCGCACCCGCTGAGCCCCGTCACGACCGCACTCCCCCGGCCCGGGCCCCCCCCCGCGGGGGGGGGGCCCCCCGGGGGCCGGTGCGGGGGCCGCGGGCCGGGGGCGCCCCCCGGGTAGCCCCCCCCACCCGTTGACCCCGGCCACGACCCCACGCCCCCGCCCCCCCCCCCCCCGCGCGGGGGCGCGGCCTCGCGCTGCCGGGACGGGCTCCGGCCGGCAGGGGCCGCCCCCGGGAACGCCCCCGACGGGGTGTCAGCCGCGCGGGGCGGTGTCCAGGGCGCGGGCGTCGGCGGCGATCAGGCGGGCGCGGTCGGCGGGGACGGTGCGCCCGGCCTGGTCGTCGGCCCACTGGGCGAGCGGCCGGTACTGGCCCTGGCCGAGCATCACGGTCAGGGTGGCGACGGCGTTGCGGTCGGCGCCGGAGGTGAGCACCAGGGCGGCCAGGCCGGTGGGGGTGGCGGCGAGGGTGAACTCGGTGGTGGTCTCGGCGCGGCCGCCGGGGCCGGTGGCCTCGGCGCGCAGGGTGTGCCTGCCGAGCGGGAGGGCGGCGGTGTCCAGGGCGGTGCCGGGCGCCAGCTCCTTGCCGTCCAGGGTGAGGCGGACGGTGTCGGCACCGGTGGCCTGGACGGCGGTGACCGGCTGCTGGGCGCGGTCCAGGGTGGTGCCGGCGGCCGGGGAGGTGATCGCCACGGTGGGCGCGACGGGGCGGACGGGGTTGCCGCCCTGGAGCCAGGCGCTGTTCCAACCGGCCAGCTCCGCCGGGCGGTTGGTGATGACGCCGTCGACGCCGGCGGCCTCCAGGGCCTTCCAGCGGGTGGCCGAGTCGACCGTCCAGACGTTGACCGCGACGCCGGCGGCGTGCAGGTCCTTCACCACGGCCGGGCGGGCGGCGAGGCCGCCGTCGGAGGGGTTGTAGGCGGACAGGCCGAGGTCCTTGGCGACGGCCACCGGGTCGGCGTCGAGGTCGCCGCGCAGCAGGCCCAGGGGCAGTTCGGGGGCCAGTTCGCGGGTGTACCGCAGGGCGTCGACCTCGAAGCTCTGGACGAAGACCCGGCCGGTCATCCTCTGGTCGCGCACCTCCTGGACGATCCGGGCGACCTCGTCGCGGCTGTGCTTGCCCTTGATCTCCAGCAGCAGGTTGCCGCCGCGGGTGCGCAGGTCCTCCAGCTGGGCGGCCAGGGTGGGGATGCGGGCGCCGGCGTAGACGGGGCCGAACCGGAGCCGGCGTCCAGGGTGTCGAGCTGGGCGGCGGTCAGGTCGCGGATGCGGCCCTTGCCGTCGGTGGTGCGGTCGACGGTGTCGTCGTGCAGGACGTAGGGGACGCCGTCCTTGCTGGGCTGGACGTCGTTCTCGATCCACTCGGCGCCGCCGCGGCGGGCGATCTCGTCGGAGACCAGGGTGTTCTCGGGGGCGGCGGAGGAGGCGCCGCGGTGGGCGAAGACGGTCAGCGGGGCGCCGGCCGGGCGCAGCCGGCCGGCGGGGGCGAGGGCGGTGACCTTGAGGTCGTCGAAGGAGACCTTGGCGCCGTTGACGACCAGGGCCTGGCCGCCGTCGGCGCTGCGGGCGACCTGGGTGGTGCGCATGACCTCCTTGCCGTCGAAGATCCAGCGGGCGGTGGTGCCGTGGACCTCGACGGCGATGCGCACGTCGCGGCCGGTGCCGGCGGCGGTGGGGGCCGCGGCGGTGTCGGTGACGTTCCAGGCGTTGGCGGGGGTGCGCCGGGCGAATTCGAGGCCGTTGGCGGCGGTGGTGCCGGTGCGCATGGTGGCGATGGACCAGGGGGTGGCGCCGGAGGCGGGGACGTCGAGGCCCAGGGCGGTCCAGCGGGCGCCGTCCTGGACGGTCTCGAAGCGGGCGGTGGCCTCGATGCGGAAGTCGTCCAGGTGGCGGCCGAAGGTGATCCGGCTCTGCTGGCCGGAGTTGGCGGAGGTGCCGACCAGGCGGCCGCCCTCGACCTTCCAGTCACCCTCGACGGCGGCCCAGCCGGCGGGCAGGGCGGGGGCGGTGAAGGTCTCGTCGACGACGACCTCGCCGGGGGCCGGGGCGGCGCCGGCCGCGGCGGGGGCGGGGGCGGCGGGGGCGGGGGCGGCTTCGGCGGAGACGGCGCTGGGGGCGTTCAGGGCGACGGCGGTGAGGCCGAGCGAGGCGGCGACGGCGGCGGCGAGCAGGCCGGTGCGGCGGCCCGCGCGGGGGCGGTGACTCTGTGTCATGCGCGGCAGGCTAGGGGCGGTTGCCGAACCGGACGTCACGAGTCCGAAAACCGTTCGTGACCATTGCGCGTGCGGTTCGCGAAGGTGGCGCGTTCCTTGCCCCGTTCGGCCGGTTCGTTTCCGTACGGGCGCGGTGGGCGGGTCGGGGGACGGGTGCGGCGGGGGGACGCGCGGTGGGGGCGGGCCGGCCGGACGGTCGCCCTGTGCGACGGGAGCGGCTGCCTCCGATGCGCCGCGGGCCGGCGCCGGGGCGAACGGCCCGTGGGCGGCGCGGCCGGGGGCGGGGCCGGGGGTGTGCGGCGGGCGCGCGCCCGACGGGGCCACGGTGGCGG
>NZ_JBHXTL010000112.1:0-32795 GCF_042677365.1 Kitasatospora sp. NPDC127116 | reverse complement strand
GAGTCGAGGCGCGCGACGAACATGCGGGGGCGACGGTGCGTTTTGAGCATGGGGGTACCTCGGAGGGGGCGGAGGGGGGAGTGCGACAAGAGCGCGCACAATCACTCTGCGCATGCAGATGATTGCGTTCCGGTCTCAATGATCCGGGTCGCAGAGGTACGGTGATGGCCGAAATCGGGTACCACGCACACGCGGTACGTCTGGGGGTCAGGCATGGCACACCGGCGACTCAAGAGCGAAGTGACGGCCAGTTCGGCGCGGATCTTCGGCGAAGAGCTGCGGTTCTACCGGGAGATGGCCGGCTACACGCAGGAGCAGTTGGCGAAGCTGCTGCACTGCACCAGGCCGAACATCACCAGGTACGAGTCCGGCCAGAGGCGCATGTCGCCGGACATGGTCGTGCAGGCGGACCGGTTGCTCGACACAGGCGGATCGCTGAAGCGGCTCTGGGACCGGGTGGACTGGAATGCGGGAGTTGAGCACCCGGATTGGTTCCAGACTCATGCCGATACGGAGGCCGAGGCGGTTGGGGCCCATGTGTTCCAGGCCGACTTCATGCACGGACTGCTTCAGTGCAGGGACTACGCACGAGCGATGTTCGAGGCTGGCGGGACGGATGAACGCCCAGAAGTGATTCAGGAGCGAGTCGCGGCGAGGCTCGCGCGGCAGGAGCGGTTCCTTGCTGAGGGCGGGCCCCAGTTGGTGGTGCTTTTGGACGAAAGCACGATTCGATCGGTGGTCGGTGGACCGAAGGTGATGGCTCGCCAGATGCAACACCTGCTGAACATCGCCCAGCGCGGGAACATCGTCATTCAGGTGGTGCCGTTCACGGCTCGGGCGACGATCATCAAGACCTCGATGGTTCTTCTGGAGATGCCGGACGGGCAGCATTTGGTGTACTCGGAGAGCCTTGACAGAGGCAGTCCCAGCGACGATCCGACCGTCGTTTCCGGGCATCGGCGGCGCTATGATCGGCTGCGTGGCGATGCGCTCACAGCGGGCGATTCGCTCGCGCTGATCGCCGAGGCGCTGGAAGGGTTCAGAGATGATGCAGAACGAGCTCGACGCGGCCGGCTGGCGCAAGAGCAGCTACAGCGGCCCGGACGGCGGCGACTGCATCGAGGTGGCCCCCGGATTCCCCGGCCTCGTCCCCGTGCGTGACTCGAAGAACCCCGGCGGCCCGGCGCTCGTTTTCCCGGCGGCCGCGTGGGGCTCCTTCGTTGCTGCGATCCGTGAGGGCGAGTTCCCTGCATGATGTCGGTCTGGCGCAAGAGTAGTTACAGCGGCGGCAATGGCGGCGACTGCATCGAGGTAGCCCCCGGTCTTCCCGGTGTCGTTCCCGTGCGCGACTCGAAGGACCCTCACGGCCCGGCCCTCGTCTTCCCGGCCGCTGCTTGGGCAGCATTCGTGGCGGCCGTTCAGGACGGCGAGTTCCCGGCCCAAGGCTGACCGGGAACTCGGTACACGAGAAGAACACAGGCCGGGCTCAGGCGCCCAGGTGGGTCAGCAGTGTGTCGCCCGACGGGTACGGGAGTTCGGCGGGCAGGAGCTTCCGGGCCTCCTCCAGTTCCCCGGCCCGCACGTGGTCGTGGATCGTGTGCGCGAGTGCGGTGACGTCCTCCACCGAGACGATCCACTCGTCCGCATAACGCTCGGTGGCCTCGCCGGTGAGGCCGAGCTGAAGCGACCGATGGGGTAGCGGCTCCAGATGCAGGCCGCGTTCGGGGTCCCACTGCACGCGGGCCGGCGACCGCCTCAACTCCCGCTTCCAGGTGGCCTGGTCGGGGTGCAGCCCGCGCTTGTAGTGGGACAGGCAGCTGTTCTCCAGGGCCCATTCGAAGCCCTCGCGGGTGATCTCGACCGCGAGGACGGTCTCCTGTCCTTCCTTCGTCGCCCATCCGCAGCGGTACATCATCCAGAGGAACGACGGTTTGATCCACGTCATCCGGTCCCGCTTCCACACCGCCGGAAAGCGGCCGTCCCGGGCGGCGGGCAGGCCGATCTCCGGCGAGTACGCCTGGTAGACGGTCACCGTGGAGGGGGTGTGGAGGGCGCGGATCTGATATTTGGGTTCTGGCACGCTGACCAGCCTCGATGCTCCGCGAGCATTGCGCCAGCGGATTTTCCGGGCGGCGTGGGGTTCCCCGGCGCGGGCCGTGGAGCCGCTCCGCTCTCGAAGGTCACGCGACCACGGCGCGGGCGATCAGGGTTCCGATGTGGCCGGGCTCGGGAGCGTCGAGAACTCGGACATCCGGGTCCGTGAACCCGGCCGTCAGCAGCAGCCTCTCCGGGTCGGTGAACCAGACCGCCCCGAAGATCGATAAGACGGCGTCGTAAGTCGACCTCGTGGTGACCGCCCCTTGTGAGTGGTCCTTCTCGGAATGCCACGTCAGCGGGCCCTGGGCCTGGCAGGGTGTCGACACCACCTCGGCGATCGCCCGCGCGATCGCCGACCTCCTGGAGAAGGGCCCCGACTCATGAGGACCTCGGACCGGCTTCGCGCCGCCCTGGTGGACGGCCTCACCGGGGACGACGCGATCGGCGATCCGGCATGGCGGGCCGCCGTGCTCGCCGTGCCGCGGGAGTTGTTCGTCGGGTCGTTCTTCGTGCCGGTCCCGGGCAGCAGCCCGACCGCGTACCGGCCCGTGCACCGGACCGACCCCGGATGGCTGAGGCAGGTCTACGCGAACGAGACGCTGATCACCCAACTCGACGGTCACGTCCGCCCCGAGGACGTGACCGGGGGCACCGTGACCGGGACGCCGTCGTCGTCCTCCACCCTGCCGTCGCTGGTGCTGGGCATGTGGCAGCAGCTCGATGCCGAAGCCGGGCACCGGGTGCTGGAGATCGGCACCGGCACCGGCTACTCGACCGCCCTCGGGGCCCACCGCCTCGGGGACGCCAACCTGACCAGCATCGAGTACGACCCGCTGGTGGCCGAGCGTGCCGCCGCCGCGATCCGGGCGGCCGGGTTCGCTCCCCGGCTGGTCGTCGGCGACGGGCTGATCGGCGACCCGGACGGCGGCGAGGGCGCGTACGACCGGCTGATCGCCACCTGCGCCGTCCGGTACCTGCCGCCCGGCTGGCTGCACCAGGTGAAGCCCGGCGGCGTCATTCTGGCGACCCTCTCCGGGTGGGGGTTCGGCTTCGGGCTCGTCCGCCTGGTCGTCACGGCCCCCGGCGAGGGAACGGGCCGGTTCATGCCCGGCTGGACCAGCTTCATGATCGCCCGCCCGCACGACCGACCGCCGCGCCAGAGCATCTCCCTGCTCCCGGGGGACGAACGCCCGTCCCGGATCGACCCCGAGGTCATCAGCACCTGGACCGGCAGCTGGGTCGCCCAGCTCGCGGCGCCCTCGGCCGAACGGATGGGGGCCGTTGGGCACCAGATCCTCTGGGACGTGGCCACCGGATCGCAGGCCCGGACCGCGCCCGTTCCCGGCGGCGGGTGGACCGTGGTGCAGCGCGGCCCGCTCCGGCTCTGGGACCAGGTGGAGAGCGCCGTCGAAGCCTGGCAGCGGGCCGGCGAGCCGCACCAGGAGGGCTTCGGCCTCACCGTCTCGCCGACCGGGCAGCGGGTCTGGATCGGAAGCGAGGCCGGACCGGGCTGGAACCTGCCGATCTGAGCCCTCCATCGCGCAGCAGCAGCGGCAGCAGCTCAGGCGCCCAGGCTCCCAGGCGGGCGA
Organism: Kitasatospora sp. NPDC127116; assembly: GCF_042677365.1. Taxonomy (NCBI): domain Bacteria; kingdom Bacillati; phylum Actinomycetota; class Actinomycetes; order Kitasatosporales; family Streptomycetaceae; genus Kitasatospora; species Kitasatospora sp. NPDC127116. Next base: position 29,109 of record NZ_JBHXTL010000112.1, on the reverse strand, counting down.
GGAGCGTATCGCCCGACGGGCGGGGGCGTTCGGCGGGGAGGCGCGACACCTGGGCTCTGGCGCGGTGACCGGGGATCGAGGCCCGCCATGCCCTGCGCGAGCGGATTCTTCGGCTACTGCCGTCGAGACCTGAAGAAGCCCCACCGGAAAACGATCCGGTGGGGCTTCTTCAGTGCAACGGTAGGGGCGGGGCGGAGTAGGGCCCCTTCTTAACCCCGCTCAGAACCCGTAGGGCGCGGAGCGAACTCCACGTTCTCGAATTCGAAGTCCGCCTGCTCGATCGCCTCCTGCCGCGTGGGATGGCACGTGTCCGTCAGGACTTCCCAGTCCGCAGAGCAGTAGAACAGGTAGTAATCGGACTCTCCGTCGTACCGTGCGATCGCCAGGTGGGAGATCTTCTCGTCGAGGCCGTCGATCGAGTGCCTGGTCCGGCCGGTGGGCCGCTGCGCGTCTCCCACCCGCGCGTACAGCTCGACCGAAGCGCCGTCAAGGACGGCCGGCACAGGTGCACTCATGGCCTGATCTCCACACTCGTGTTCTCGACCACTCGGCCGTTCTCGACCGCCTCGAAGTGGATGTGATGGCTCTTCGACGTGGTCTCGTGCTTTCCGTAACGAACTATACGACTGCCATCACTTGACACGTACCGGCCGACTCCCTCTTCCCGGTACCCGGCCCCGAGCCAACGCTCGGCAAGGTCCATGGCCTGGTCCTGATTGATCGTTCCGCCGTGATACTCCGGAGCACGTCCACGCGGGGTGGCCGCTACCTGGGAGGAGTTGGCGGTGAAGCAGTTCGGTCCGGAATTGTGAACCAGTACCGGCGTGTTCCCTGCCAGCACGTAGTACGTGTGCAGGTCCCGCACCGTCAGGTTGTGGGCGGGCTGGACCAGGTGGAAGTGTCGGACCCGGGCCAGGGCGACGACCGTGCCGTCGGAGCTGCGGACGGTGTCGTCCGCGGTCAGGTCCCCGGCGTTGACCCAGGCGTCCCGGTTGACGCTCCAGAACGGGTGGTGGTCGGTCGCGGTGACCTCGCCCCGGCCGTCGGCGAGGAGGAGCGTGGTGAAGTCGGCGTCGTCCGGGGTCACCATGGTGGCGTCGACCTCGCGAGCGGCCGTCTTCCCGGTCTCCGGGTCGGTGGCGAGGACGAGGTCCCCGACCTTCAACTGCTCGATGGGCTTGGTCGTCCCGTCCGCCATCCGCACCGCGACGCCCGCCGGGAAGCTGTCGCAGGACATGGCGATCCGGTTGCCCGGTGCGGGCTTCTCGGCGGCGGCGGCGGCCGGCTTGGGCTTGGCCGAGTTGTTGAACTTGGCGAGGCCCTTGCCGAGGGCTCCGGCGCCGACGCCTATCTCGCCCGGGCCGAACATGGCGATGTTCTCGAACTGCCAGTTCTTGAGCTGGTCCCAGAGCTCGTTGTAGATCGGGGACTTCTGGCATTCCTTGATCATGTGGCAGGCGTTCAGCGCTGCCGCCACGTAGTCGTGGGCGTCGGAGTCCGGGTCCTCTCCGAAGCGGTGACGCTGCTTCTGGAGGATCTTCAGGTTCTTGTTGGTCTGCTGGATCAGCTTGTTGAAGTCCGTCTTGCCGGTGGTGATCTGCACTCCGCCGGGAAGGACCGACTTCACGCTCTTGACGGTCTCGACGACCCAGTCGCCGCCGTTGACCGGCATCCAGTAGTCCTGGACGAGCTGGCCCTCGGGGGTGCGGCACTGGGCCGTACCGCCGCAGGTGCCGTCGGGCCGCAGCCCGGACGGGTCGCTGAGGGTGAGCGGGTTGTTGTTGCTGTACGTGTAGCCCGCCAGCGACTGCGGGTCGGTGCCGGCCAGGACCGGGTCCACGCTGATGAACCGGCCGGTGGCCGGGTCGTAGTCGCGGGCCCCGAGGTGGGTGAGGCCGGTGGGCTCGGCCGTGCCGCCGAGGAAGCCCCGGGTGCCGGCCCAGGTGGCGGGGGTGGTGCCGCGGCTGCCGCCGAAGGGCAGCGAGCGGCGCTGGTCCACGGCGCCGGTGGCGGCGTCGACGCCGATCTCGGCAGTGCCGTGGTGGTCGTTGACCTGGAAGGTCAGGCGGTTGTCGTCGGTACGGACCGCGGTGGCCGAGCCGAGCGGGTAGTAGCGGGTGGCGGTGGCCTTGGTGGCGCCCTTGACCAGCTTCAGCTCGACGCGGTCGAGGTAGAGGGTCCAGCTCTCGGCCGCCGGCTGGGCGGTGTCGAGGGTGTGGCCCAGCAGACGGTTGCCGACAGCGTCGTAGAGGTAGTCGGTGGTCTGGTTGGTCGTCGCGGTGGTACTGCCGTTGGTGGTCTGGACGGTCGCGGCGAGTCGGCCGACTCGACCCTCGGAGTCCCAGGTCAGGGCCTGGTCGCTGGTCTGGTTGCCGGACGGCGACTTGAGGTGCCGACCGGTGGTGTTGCCCGCGGTGTCGTAGTCGTAGCTCTCCACGACCGGAGCGCCGACCGTGCCGGTGACCGTGGAGGTGGAGCTCAGGCTGTGCGGTCGGGCCGCGGTGGCGGCGGGGTAGGTGTAGGTGGTGGTGGCGTCCTGGCCGGTGTTGCCGGTGGTGTCGTGCCGGGTCTCGGTGGCACGGGTGCCGTTGGTGTTGTAGGTCCAGCTGGTCCAGTACGGGGCGGGGCCGCCGAGCTGGGTGCCGCCGGGGGCCGTGCAGCCGCCGGTGCCGGGGGTGTAGGCCTCGGTGAGGCGGGCCAGGGAGTCGTAGCGGAAGCACTGCCGGTCGGTGCCGGAGCGCGAGGTGTCGGTGACCGAGGTGACGTTGCCGGCCTGGTCGTAGGTGTAGGCGGCGGCGCGGGTCGCGCCGGTGACGCCGTACTGGTCGGTGCGGCTGGACGCGAGGCGCTGGGTGCCCCACTCGTAGCCGTTGGTGATGTACACGTCCTTGCCGGCGGTGCCGTTGCTGAGCGTGGACTGCAGCGGCTTGCCGGTGAGGCTGTAGGTCTGGTTGGTGAGGTACTTCGTCAGGCCCTCGGCGGCCGTGGGCCGGTGCAGCGCGTCGTAGGTGAACGCCACCGACTCGGCCGCCAGGTTCCCGGCGGCCGGGTACGCGATCGACTTGGCCTGCCCGTCGAGGCGGTAGATGGTGCCGCTGATGTAGCTGCCTGCCAGGGCTTCCTGGCCGGGGACGGACGGGATGGTGACCGTGGTGCGGGTGGGCCGGGCGAGGGTGTCGAACAGCGAGTAGGTGGTCTTGTACTGGTAGGTGGTGCCGCCGACCGTGCTGTAGCGGGTGCTGGACGACAGTTGGCCCTTGTTGCCGGCCGGGTCCCACGCCCGGGAGGTCAGCAGCGGGCCGGTCGCCGAGCCGTCGCGCGTCTCGATCGGCCGGGAGAGGTTGTCGTAGGCGGTGGCGACGGTCTTGCCGCCGCCGTCGGTGGTGCCGGTCAGCTCGCCGCGGTCGTTGTACGTGCTGGTGGTGGTACCGGAGTCCGGGTCGACCGCCTTGGTCCGCCGGCCGAGCTGGTCGTACTGCCAGGTCCAGACACTGCCCGCCGGGCCGGTGAGCCTGGAGAGGTTGCCGGCCGGGTCGTAGCCGTAGGTGGTGGAGTCGTAGGCGCCGGTGGGCGCGGCGGACTTGTACTGGCGCAGCTCGACAGCCCGGCCGACCGCGTCGAAGACGGTCGTGGTGGGGGTGCCGCCGGTGGGCGGGGTGACGGTGACCCGGTCGCCGCCGTACTCGGTGAGCGTGGTGGCCAGCGGGGTGCCGACACCGTTGCCCGAGAGCGCGGTGGTCCTGACGACCCGCCCGAGGCCGTCGTACTCCGTTGCCGCCTGGGTCTCCAGGCCTGCGGTGTCGTCGATGTTGCGCAGCGTGCCGGAGGGCGTGCCGGTGGCGTAGTACGGGGAGTAGGCGAGCGCCGTCTGACCGCGCTCGTCGTAGAAGGTGTCCGCGATGACGCGGCCGCCGTTGTCGCCCGGGGCCTGGCCCTGCCGGAAGCGGCCGAGGCCGTCGTACAGGGTGTAGGCGGTCTGCTGGGAGCCGTCCTCGTTGAGGGTCTTGCCCGCGACGGAGACGATCTGGTTGTCGGCGACCGTGTAGGCGTACTCCTGGTCGGGGGTCTGCCCGGTGGCCTTGGAGCGGTCGGGCAGCCAGACCTTCAGGGTGCGGCCGAGGGCGTCGTAGAGCGTGTCGGTGCGGCGGTTGTTGGCGTCGATCGTGTCGACGGCCAGGCCGCGCAGCAGGTCGTAGTCGGTGGTGGTGGTCTGCGTGGTGGTGGTGTCGCCGGCCTTGGCGGGCGGGGTGGTCTCCACCGACTTGCTGGGCCGGCCGGTGGCCGGGGTGTAGGCGGTGGTGCTGGTCCGGGCGTTCGGCGAGGCCGTGGTGACCGGGTTGGCGGCGCCGCTGAGGTCGTAGACCGTGCTGGAGGCCAGCTCGGTGCTGCTCAGCGGACGGCCGTAGCCGTCGTAGGTGGCGGCGTGGTCCAGGTAGGTGGCGCTGTTGCCGGTGCGGGACTTGAGCGTCTGGATGAGGGTGATGTCGCCCTTGGCGGGTGCGGCGCCGAAGCCCTGGCCGTCGAACCGGTAGCGGATGTCCGAGAGCACCGCCGAGGTGCCGTCGGCCCGGGTGTCCCGGTTGACGTCGGTGGCGCAGTTCGCGGCGACCACCTCGACACGGGTGGCGCTCCTGAGGATCCAGGTGCCGGTGTTGTCGGCGTACGTGGTGCGGGTGCAGGTGTCGTCGTCGGGGACCGCGACGTCACCCTGGTTCTCGACCGAGGTGACCCGGCCGTAGCCGTCGCGGGTGTTGTTGGTACGGGTCTCGCGCCAGTTGCTGCCCGCGCCCTTGTCGAGCGAGGTGAAGGTGCGGGTGACCGTGGTGCCGGTGATGTTGGCGGTGGTGGTGCCCCAGTCGCGGACGCGCTTGGCGGTCTCCTGCTTCCACGGCGTGTTGACGTTCTTGCCGAGGATCACGCCGCCGGGCTTGTCGTACTGCTCGGTGCGGTACTCGTAGCCGGCCCACGCCTGGTCGTCGGTCAGGACGGTGCCCTGCCCGTCGTCGACGGTGACGCTGCGCTTGCCGTTCTTGTCAGCGGGGTTGTTGCGGTCCTGGTCCATGCCGCGCAGGAACCAGTGGTCCGCCTGCGTCGTCATGCCGGTGACGCCACCGGTCTCGACCCGGGTGCGGGCGTAGCCGCGCCACTGGGACCAGGTCTTGAGCTTGTCCTTGGTCAGGCCGTCCTCGTCGTCGAAGTGCCAGGCGGCGTCGCCGAGGTAGGTGTAGCGGGTGACCATGTCGGGTGCGCCGCCGGTGCGGTCGGTGGCGATGACCGCGTCGACGACGTACTTGTTGAACCACTCCGTGGTGACCGGGGTCTCGTCGGAGGCCTGGTACATCTGCGGGAAGCAGCGGGTGGTGTTGGACTGCGGGGTGGGCAGGTTGTTCCAGTCGCAGGCCGCGGCCGAGTAGTTGACGTCGATCTGGCCGCCGAGTTCGTCGGTGACGGTGCCGAGCCGCTGCTTGATGAACGGCATCCGGCCGTCGCCGACCTTGTCGAGCCGGTTGGCCATCTGCTTGTAGGCGAGGGTGGTCTTCGGCAGGGCGACGGACGGGGCGGCGGAGGACCCGGTGTGCTTGATCGAGTCCAGCAGCAGCTGGTAGTCGAAGTCGGCGGTGCCCCACTTGTGGGTCAGGTCCCAGGTGTCGACGGTGGCGTAACTGCCGTCGGCCTGCAGGGTCTTGGCCGCGATCTGGGTGAGGCGGGTGCGGGTGAAGAAGGTCGGCGAGTACTGCGTGGTGCAGTCGGTGCCGTCCTTGCAGTTCTGGTCCCACGGGGTGTCGTACCAGTACTGCCGGTTGGCGTCGATCTTCGCCGGGTCGCACACGCCCGCGCCGGTCTCCAGGCAGCGTTCGGCGGTGCCGAAGTCGACCCGGCCCATCGGCTTGACGCCGGCCGAGTACAGGTCGCCCTGCTGCTGGCCGTACTCGATGTGGTCCAGGCGCCCGCCGCGCACGTACGAGGTGCGGTCGGTGGCCTTGAGGTTGCGGCCGTAGTTGTTGGTCTCGGGGGTGTACCAGTAGGTGATGTCGTTGCCGTGGGCGTCGACCACCAGGTCCAGGTTCCACCGCCAGCCCTGCTGGCACCACGAGGACGCGAAGTCGGCGCCGTTGCACGGCTCGCCCGCGTTGTTGCCGTAGACCGGCACGGTGTAGACGGACTTGGTCTCCGGCTTGCCCGCCGACCAGTTCGGCAGGCGGTTGTAGCCGAAGTAGTAGCTGGTGCCGTCGGTGGTGGTGGCGCGGAAGTACTCGCCGTCGTTGTCGCCGTTGCCGCGGCCGGTGTCGCGGACGCGCACGACCTTGGTGGCGTCGTCGTTCTTGATCCGCCACTCGTCGCCGGAGACCGGGATCAGCTCACCCGAGTGCCCCGCGAAGCTGATGGTGGCGTTGTCCGTGCCCCAGCACAGGTCACCGGGGCTGGACTTCCCGGTCTTGGGCGCCCCGTCGTCGGCGCAGGCCTTGTAGCTGCGCTCGACGAAGCCCGGCGACAGGTCGAAGCCGTCACCGGCCCAGGAGGCCTGGTTGTTGCTGTTGGCCGTGCGGCCGTCGATCGCACCGGAGTTGTAGGACAGGCCGACCTTCGGGGTCAGCCCGCCCGGCATCGCCGTGAGCGGCATGTCGTAGGACCAGGTGAACGCGCCGCTGTTCAGCGCCGTGGACCAGGAGGACGCGCTCGACAGCGGCGTCGCCCTGTAGTCGCCGCTCGGTCCGGCGCTGCCGGTGGTGGCCGCGAGCACCATCGCCCCCGGCGCGGACTGCAGGCGCATCGACCCGGCCGGGGCCGTGGTCAGGGCGTCGGCGGCGACGGTCTGCTTCGCCACGTCGTTGCCGCCCGGCAGCGGGGTCTGCACCCGGCATTCGGGCAGGTCGGGCGTGGTGAGCGCGCACTCGGGCAGGCGGACCAGCTTCAGGCGCGAGCCGAAGCCGGAGCCGGCGGCCTGGGCGAAGGACGAGTAGTCGACGGCCAGGCCGCTGTTCTCGTCGGCGCCCGTGACGGTCAGCAGGACGCCGTTGACGCCGGCCCTGGCGGCGGCGTCCTGGCCGAGCAGCTCGACCTTGGCCTTGCCCGCCGCGCCCGAGGACGAGAGCGCGACCGGCAGCTTGCCGGCCTTGACGGCCTTGCCCTTCTCGCCGGGCACGTCGACGGTGGCGCTGCCCGCGCCGGGCAGGGCGCCCTGCTTGCCGTCCGTCCTGCTGACGGTGGTGTCGGCCTTGCGGCCCCTGGCCTTGGCGTCGGAGCCCTTGACGGGCTTCTCGGGTGAGACCGCGGACGGCTTGGTGTACGGTTCCGCGGCCGCCGCGACGGCGGCCAGCGGCAGTGCCGGCAGCAGCGACCCGACCAGGGTGCCCGCGATGATCGCGGACATTCTGGTGCGGGTCGGCCGCGGCACCGACCTCTTCCTGCTCATGGGTGGGACAACTCCTCTGGGAGAAAACGGGTGTGACGGACCGCGGGCCGGGCGGCAGGAAGCCGCCCGGCCCGCGAAACGGAGGGGGGAATCAGACCCCGGTGGAGGTGTTCAGCTCGACGTTGTAGTCGGCGAGCTTGGTGATCTGCGCGGGGCTCAGTACGCCCTGGTACAGCCAGACGTCGTCCAGCTCACCGGAGAAGTACTCGCCCCACGCGCCGGCCGCCCGGTTGCGGCCGAACTGCACGCCGCCCGTCGCCTCGTAGGGCTGCGGGGCGCCGGTCCAGGAGATGTGCGGGGTGCAGCCGGTCGAACCGTCCGGGCAGCCCTGGTTCTCGATCTGGCCGCCGACGTACAGGGCGAGCCGGTCCGCGAAGGCGTCGTAACTGACCGCCAGGTGCGTCCAGTTCTCCAGGACGGAGGTGGCCGGGGTGTGGGCGGTCAGGGTGCGGACCGCGCCGGTGGCGTCGGAGTCGCGCACCTCGGCCTGCCACTGGCCGGTGGGCTGGCCGTTGGCGTCCTTGCCCAGGGCGTGCCAGCGCAGGGTGACCGCGCTGTTGTTGGCGCCGGCGACGGACAGCACCGTCATGTCCCGGGTCGGGACGCCCGCGGTGTTCGCCCAGCCGGCCAGGGTGAAGCTCTGGCCGGTGTGCAGCGGGACGGAGCCGGTGGCCGCGTAGCCGGTGGAGCCGTCCAGCAGCAGGGTGCCGGGGGCGGGCAGCACGCCGCCGTCGGCCTTGATCGAGGCGCCGCCGCCGAGCTGGGCGCCGGCCTTGGCCGGGCCCTCGTCCGGGGTGACGGCCGGGGTGCCGGTGGCGGAGGAGAGCTTCCAGCGGCCGGCCAGCTGCGGGCGCTGCTGGACCATCGCGCCGGCCTCGGGGCCGGTGACGACGCGGTCGTAGAGGCGCACGTCGTCGATGTCGCCGCCGAAGAACTCGCCGTTGGCGCCCTCGCGGTTGACGGCACCGATCTGCAGCGGGCCGGGGTTGGCCCACGGCGCGTTCTGGGTGTAGTCGGACTCGCCGACCAGGAAGCCGTTGATGTAGAAGCGCAGCTTCTTGGCGGCGGTGTCGGAGACGCCCAGCAGGTGGGTCCACTCGCCGGTGGTGCCGGCGAAGCAGGGCGCGCCGTTGATCTGGGTGCCCGGGGTGCAGTCGGGCTGCCAGGTGCGGACCAGGGTGTCGGCGGAGGTGTCCTCCTTGTAGCGGCCGAAGATCCAGCGCTTCCAGTAGGTGGAGTAGTACAGCGAGAACTCGCTGTTGTGCTGGCCGATCTGGGTGACGGCGATCTTCGCGGTGGTGTCACCGGGGGTCGGCGCGGGCAGCTTGACCCACGCGGAGACCGAGAAGTCCCGGCTGCCGTCGACCTGCGGGCGGGTGCCGCGCAGGTAGTCGTCGACGCCGTCCAGGTGGATCGCCTTGTCGGCGATGCCGGGGCGGCCGAGTGCGACGCCGTTGTAGGCGGTCAGGTTGTCGGTCTCGGCGGTGCCGGCCGGCTTGGCGTCGCTGCCGTCCAGGTGCCAGACCGCCTTGGCGGGGCGACCGGTGGCGAGCTGCTTGTCGGCGGCCACGTCGGAGACCTCGGCCGTGCTGAGGGAGCGGTCCCAGACCCTGACCTCGTCGATCGAGCCGGGCCAGTTGCCGACCCATTGGCCCTTCCAGCGGTTGCGGCCGATCTCCAGCGGGCCGTGTCCGTCCCAGACCGCGTTCGCGGTGGCCGACTTGGCGAGGGTGCCGTTGACGTACAGCTGGATGGTGCGCGTGTCCATGTTCCACACGCCGGTCAGGTGGGTCCAAACCCCGGTCGTCGCGGGATCGGCGGACTGCACGGAGACCGTGGTCGCGTCCTGGTTGCCGGCCGCGGTCTGGACCTTGAAGCCCCATTTGGAGACACCGGCGATGTTCTCGATGCCGAGCTGGAAGGCGTAGTAGTCCGGGCCGCTCTGGCTGACCGCCGCGCGGTTCCAGTCGCCGCCGTTGAACCGGACCCAGGAGGACACGGTGAAGCTGCGGGAGGTGTCCAGCACGGCCGACGATGCCTCGGCGTAGCCGTTGGCGGTGCCGTCCAGGGTGAGGGCCTCCTTGAGGTGGCCGGGCGTCCCGGGGGTGGCGCCGGAGCCGAGGGTGGCCTCGAAGCTGCCGCCGGTTCCGGCGACGGAGGTGCCGCCGGCGGCGTCGTCCATCGACCAGCCGGTGCGCTGCGGCTGCCCGGAGAGCACGTTGAAGTAGTACGTCTCGGGCTGCGAGGCGTTGCCCGCGCCGTCGACGGCCCGGGCGGAGAGGAAGTGCACGCCGGCGGTCTGCGGCTGGACGCGGACGGTCTGTCCGGCGCCGCCGCCGGTGGCGATCTCGTTCGCCGCGGACGGCGAGGTGTCCAGGCCCCACTGGTACTTGACCACGTCGGTCGCGGCCGACTTCAGGGTGAAGTAGCCGTTCCTGCCGACGCCGTCGGTCCAGGGGAGCGCGGCGGTGGCGTCCTTGGAGCCCGGGTAGGCCTCCGAGGTGATCGCCGGGCCGTCCGGTGCGGAGGTGTCGACGATGAAGTAGCAGCCGGTCGGGTCACCGTCGGAGGACCACGGCCCCCACTGCGCGCCGTCCCAGGCGCGGGCCTCCCAGTCGAGCTGGAGGTTCTGTGGCAGGCCGGTGGGCAGCGGCCAGGAGAACATCGAGCCGGAGGCCTTGAAGGTGTCCCACCCCGGTGCGGCGTCCTCCGAGCCGGTGGACCACCAGCGGCGGCGCAGGCCGCTGCCGTCGTCCCAGCCGACCGCGAACTGCACGCCGATGGCCTCGCCGTCCGGGTCGCTCGCCCGGGTGGTGACCTGCGGCATCTTGTTGATCTTGATGCCCGGGTACTGGCAGACCGAGCCCGGCGACATCGTCATGTCGGACATCGGGATCTGGTTGGGTCGCAGGTTGTAGTACACCGACAGGTAGGCGTCGTCGGTGAAGCGCTTCCAGGCGAGGGTGTCGCCCTCGTTCTGGGCCTTCAGGCCGAAACTGATGGTCGGCCAGCCCCAGTTGGCGGCGTCCTGGACCAGGTTGCGCACCGCGCCGTCCTGGCCGTACTCCAGCCAGCCGCCGGGGCAGCTGCCGCTCCAGCCCTTCGCGGTGTTGATGGTCTGCAGGTAGCGGCCCCAGAACCCGGAGGCGTTCTGGCTGTTCCAGTTCAGGCCGGGGGAGATGTAGCCGGTGTTCCACAGCTCGACGGGCCGGGCGTCGCAGGAGTACGACCAGCTCTCGTAGGTGCCGAAGGTGGCGCTGAGGATCTGCTTGCCCACGAACGGGTTGGAGACCTGGAAGAAGGCCCGCTTCACGTCGGTCGGCGCGCACCGCGAGGTGTCGCCGCAGTAGCCGACGCCCCAGTCGTGGACGTAGCTGCTGTTGTACGTGAAGTGCCAGTACGCCTGGTTCGGGTAGCTGCGCGAGACGCCCGCCCAGTCACCGGCGTGCGGGGTGTTCCACGCCGGGTCGATCATCACCGGGTAGACGGTGTCCGCGGCGTCCAGCATGCCCTGGTCGGGCGACAGGACCAGGCCGTCCTTGGGCAGGTCGACCTTGAGCCGGGTCATCTTGGCGCCCTCGCCGGGCAGGTCGCCGTAGCCGGCGGCGGCGAGGTCGCCCGGACCGGCCGCGGGGGCGCCCGGGGCGGGGGCCGCGGCGGGGGCCTCGGCCTGCGGTGCCGCCTGCGGGGCGGCCTTGAACGTCTTGGGGGCGGCGGCCGGAGCGTTCGCCGGGGCGTTCGGTGCGGCGGCGGCCGGGGCGTTCGGCGTGGCGGTCGCCGGGGCGTCCGGCGTGACGGCGGCCGGCTTGGAGGAGTCCCACATCACTGGGACGGGCGCCTCGAAGACGGTGCCGCCGCCGGACGGGTCCTTCGCCTTGAGGGTGCCGTCCGCCTCCTGGCTGACCGTCAGGCCGGTGCCCTGCAGGCCGAGCCGGAGCTGGTCCAGCTCGGGGTTCTTGGCGGCCTCGGCGGTGTGCACCACGATGACCTGGGTGAACCCGGTCCTGGTGGCGGACAGCCGCAGGTCCACGTCCGGCAGGATCGACGCGTACTCGGCGGTCGCGCCGTTGACCTTCGGCTTGGGCAGCGGCTTCGGCCAGCTGAGCTTCAGCTCCTTGCCGGCCCGGGCCATCGTGACCAGCGGTTCGCTGCCGCCGCCGGAGAACCGCAGGTCGGCGGTGGACCCCTTGGGGGCGACGGCGCCGCCGGGCAGCGCCTGCAGCGTCGGGTCGAGCTCCACCCAGGCGCCGTTCTTGCGCACCCGCTTGGGCTGGACGTAGGTGGTGGTCTTCAGCTTGCCGTCGGGCTGGGCGACGGTGTCACTGGTCTCGCTGCGCTTGGCGAGTACCTCGACCGGCTTGCCGCTGCGGGCGGCCTCCTTGACGGCCAGGCTCTCGGCGGTGTCCTGGGAGCCCGTCAGGCCGGGCGGTGGCGTTCCGCCGGTCGCGGCGGCGGCCGGCCCCACCGCGGTCGCGGTCAGGGCGACCGCGGCGAGTGCCGCGGCGAGCAGACTGCCCGACCGTCTTGCTGCTGTTCTCACTGTGCGTAAGCTCCGACTTCCGATATGTGGGCGAAGTTTGAGCGGATCTTTATGGACGCTTAATCAGGTGTCAAAGGTTCATGAGAAAACCGCGCGGACGCATGCCCGTGTCGATGCGTCGTCAGAAGGGGAGCAGCGCAGGTAAAACCGGACAAACCACTTGATGTGCTGTGGCGGAAGTCACATGCCCGGAGCGCTGTCGCGGAGTGCTCCGGCCTCCGGGTGGCGGCGGTGAACGGTGACCGACAGCTTCGAGGCGGCGCCGCGGCGAGTGGCGGGCATCCCATCCCCCGGTTGTCGGTGCTGGTCACCCGGGGTGCCGCGGATGCGGGCGGCGCGGTCCGGGCGGCAGTGGGGGCCACGGACGGTCACCGACGTGCCCCGGAAGCGGGACGCCGGTACGGGGGCGGACGGTTCCCGGGCGCGTCGCGACCGAGGGGGACCGCCCTCGGGACATTTCCGCTCTTTCCGCCTGGCTGTTCGTCAGATTTCTTCGGCGGAATAACTCGGCCTTGCTGTGGTCAAGTTGTCGTCAGGTCGGTGAATCGGAAATGCCGAATCGGGTTCCGGGAAAAGCCGATTAAGGAGCGGAAGGCGCCGCGTCCGGGCTCCGGTCCGCCGCCGGGCCGGCCGGCAGCGGCGGCAGGGTCCGCAGCGCCCGGGCGACCTGCCCCAGCCAGCGGGTCTCGGCCTCCATGCCGCCGGCGTGCGGCAGGTGCGGTTCGGCCGGCGGCGGGCCGCTGCGGAGGGGGCCGTCGGGAGCCCGGGTGCGGGCGCGGCGCAGGGCGGCGGCGATCCGGACGGCCTCGGCCCGCGCGGCGGCGTCGGTGCCGGCGGCTTCGACGGCAGCGGCGTCGGTGGAGGGGACACCGGTGGAAGGGGCCTCACCGGGGCTGCCGTCGGGGGAGGGGGAGTCCTCGGCCGTGCGGTAGCGGCGCAGGATCAGCAGCCCGTCCCGGATCTCGATGACCCGTCGGTAGAGGGCGAGTTCGGCGTCGGCGGGAGGCATCCGGCCGGCGGTGATCCGGCCCGTGGCGATCCGGCCGCTGGTGATCCGGCCCGTGGTGAGGGCGATCTGCGGGAAGGCCGCGTGCAGGGCCCGCCACAGCGGCCCGAGCGACCGGTAGCCGCGGTACGCGGCCCGCCACCGCCGGGCGGCGCGCCCGGCGCGCGCCCACAGCAGCGTGGTGGCGCCGGCCAGCAGCAGGACCGCGCAGACGCGTCCGAGCGCCAGCGAGACGGGGTCCTCGGTGGTCAGTTGACGGCCCGTGCGCAGGGCGCCGAGGACGTCGTCGAGGCCCCAGGCGGCCCAGAGCAGGCCGGCGGCGGTGGTGAGGGTGACCAGGCCGAGGGCCGTGCGCAGGGCCGTGTCGTCGGCCCGGCGGGTCCAGTGGGTCGTCCGGCGCAGCAGGGTGACCAGGCAGCCGGCCACGTAGCCGGTGATGACCAGGTCGTAGCCGGCCAGCGCCACGGGGCCGAGGGCGCCGGTGGCCACCAGTTGGCCGCCCTCCTCCCGGGGCCGGGCGAGCAGGAACAGGACGGTCGCGGCGAGGACCGCGAGGGCGGTGCCGACGCAGCGGCGGCGCAGCGCGCGGGGGTCGGCCTCGGGGCGGCGCAGCGCGACGGCGGTCAGTGCGAGGAATCCGGCGGAGCCCGTCCGGAGGTGGTCGGTGAGCATGCCGGTCAGGCCCGCCAGGCCGGTTCCGTGGTCGATGTCCACCCCGGCCCGGGCGGCCGTCAGCGCCAGGAAGGCGCCGAAGCACCAGGCGAAGCAGCAGGTGAAGAGCAGGGCCGGCGAGCGGCCGCGGCGCCGGCCCGCGAGGAAGCGGTAGGTGCCCAGGCCGAGCAGGAAGGCCGCGGCGAGGGCGAGGACGGGGTCAGTCATGCGGGCCGGTCGGGCGGCGGGTGCCCAGCAGGGGGGAGAGCCGGTGCGCCCACTCGGCGTCGCGGGGCTCCGCGCCGGACGGCCGGCCGCCGGGCAGCAGGGCGCGCTTGAGGATCAGCGAGGCGAGCAATTCCGCCTCCTGCTCCTGCGGTTCGAGGTAGACGGTGCGTCCCAGGACCTTCCCGATCAGTGCCGGGGACAGGTGCGGCAGCAGGCCGCGGGTGAGTCCCGGGTCGGCCGGGGTGCCGTCGGTGTGGCCCAGCAGGAGGTGGGCGTACTCGTGCACCAGGATGTGCTGGCGGTGCACCTCGCTGGTGTCCTCGGCGTAGACGATGTAGTCGGCCTGACCGGTCGTCACCAGCAGTCCGCACGGCGCCCCGGGCCGTGCGGGTACGGCGATCAGGTCGATGGGCCGGCCGCGGTCGCGGGCGAGTCGGGCGACGAGCTCGGCGGCGTCGAACGGGTCGGGGAGTTCGAGCGAGTCGCTGATCGCGCGGCAGCGCCGCATCAGTCCGCCGTGCCGTCGGATCCACCGCAATGCGCGCCTCACCTGTCCGCCGGGGCCGGCGTGGCCGGTCGGCCGTCGCGTCGCGGGGTGCCTCCCGGTGGCACCGCGTCGTGCTCACCGGGAGGGTTTGCCCCTGGCAGCCTCCCGGCGAGCGATAGTCTCGATCACATCGGAGACCGTGTCCAGGGCTTCGGGCGAGAGTTCCACCGCCCGCAGTGCCATGTTCCGGACGCCGGCGTCCCGCAGCGCCTCCAGGAGGGCGAGTTCGGCGAGGATCTCCTCGGACCGGTCGTCGAAGAAGTAGGCGGGCGAGACCTGGAAGAACCGTGCCAGGGCTTCCAGGTGACGTTTGGTCGGGTTGTCGCGCCTGCCGGTGCGCAGCTGCCACAGGTAGGTGGCCGAGAAGGTCTCGCCGGTGGCCTCGCGGCAGGCGCGCGCCACGTCCTCGTTGCTGTACTGCTCCCGGTTGGGGCGCCGGACCGTGCGGAACAGCGTCTCGATCTTCTCGGCGAGCGAACTCGCCCCGGCTCCCGCCATCTCCGCCTCCTGCGCCACCTGGCCTCCTGCGCCACCACTGCCGGTTCGGGCGGCGCTGGTGCACGGGGTCGGCCGCCGGGGAACCATCGTAGCTTCGGGCACGGCGCCGGTGTCGGGCCGTGCCGTTTCCCGGCCCCCTCGCGGGCGGGAGGGGGTGTCGCGCGCGGGACGGCGGCAGCGGTGGAAGACGCCGCGGCAGGTGCCCCCGGAGTGCCGAACACCCGGGGACACCTGCCGAGTCGACCGGATCGACACCGTTCGGTCGTCGGGCCGGTACGCGGTTGTCACCCCTCGTGCAGCGCCCACTTGTTGCTGTCGACCCGGGTGTTGCCGGGCAGGGCGATCAGTTCCGGCTTGAACAGCGGCTGGGTGTCCATCGCGGGTTCCCAGGTCGCCAGCTTCTCGTCCTGCGGGACCTCGATCCGCCGGTCCGCGGCGAGGTCGGCGACCACCTTCAGCAGCAGTCGCACGCCCAGCGGAGCCAGGTGGTCGCGCCACAGGCTCTGCGCGGTCGAGCCCGGGGGCACGAACAGGTGCTCCTGGGCGGCGAGCGGGCCGCCGTCGGTGCGCTCGGTGAGGTGGTAGACGCTCCCGCCCGTCACCTTGTCGCCGTCGCGGATGGTCCATCGGATCGCGTCCCGGCCGCGGTGCAGCGGCAGCAGGCTGGGGTGGTACCCGATGGTGGCGACGGTGGCCCTGGCGCGCGTGTTGCGGCCGAGGAAGGCGTGCGAGTGCGCGGCGACGATGATGTCCACCCCGTCCGGGATGTGCATCGCGCGCAGTTCGGCCGAGTCCGTCCAGGGGATGTCCCGGGGGAACGCCCAGGCGCGCAGGCGGTCCCAGGCCATCGCGTCGCTCTCGTCGGACTTGCCCTTGCGCAGCCGGGGCGCGGCCGCGCCGACGATCTTGTGACCGTTGTCCAGGAGGGCTTCCGCGACCTGAACCGCGAACGCCCCTTGTCCTGACATGTAGATGTTCATCCGCACTCCTGCGGTCGCTGGTTCGGGTGGTGGTCGCCGTCGGGTCGCCGTCAGGCCGCCGGCGTTCCCACCGCGGTGGTGAAGTGCTGCTCGACGTAGTCGAGGGCACCCTCACGGTCCGGGCAGGAGTGGACGATCCGCCAGCCGTCCGGGACGGCCAGGTGCGGCCGCCACAGCGCGTACTGCTCGTCGGCGTTCACGACGACCAGCCAGTCGCCCTCCCCGCCGTCGAAGGGGTTGCCGCTCATCGGTCGACCTCTTTCAGTCCGGAGTGATCGGGATCGAAGCGCACCGGCATGGTGGAGAACCCGGTCAGGAAGTTGGACCGGATGGGCAGCGCCTCGTCGGTCTGCTCGAAGCCGACGGTGAAGTCCCGCAGGGCCTTGAGCAGTTCGGCGATCTCCACCTTGGCCAGGTACGAGCCGACGCAGAAGTGCGGGCCGTAGCCGAAGGCCAGGTGCTTGTTGGGGGTGCGGCCGAGGTCGAACTCCTCGGGCCGCGCGAAGACCCGCTCGTCGCGGTTGCCGGAGGCGTGCCACAGGGTGACGATGTCGCCCTGCCGCAGCCGCACGCCGTGCAGTTCGGTCTCCCGCTCGACGCTGCGCCCGAAGTGCATGGTGGGCGAGGCCCAGCGCAGCACCTCGTCCACGGCGGTCTCGACGGCGACCTCGCCCTGCTTGAGCCGCCGCCACTGCTCGGGCTGGGCCGCGAGGGTGCGGACGCAGTCGATCATCGTCAGCCGGCTGGTCTCGTCGCCCCCGATGATCAGGCTGTAGCAGTTCAGCACGACGTCCTCGTCGGTCAGCGGCACCCCGTCGATGGCGCTGCCGATCAGCATGCTGATGACGTCCTCGCCCGGTGACTCGCGCCGCTCCTCGACGATGTCCATGAAGTACATAAGGATCTCGTTGCGGGCCATCTCGGAGTCGACCTCGTCGACGTCCTCGTCGTCCGCCGAGAGCGCGGTCTTGGTCAGGGAGAGCAGGTAGTCCCGGTCCCGCTCGGGCACGCCGAGCAGGTTCGAGATCGTGGTCATCGGGATCCGGCTGGCGATCTGCTCCGCGAAGTCGCAGCCGCCGGACTCGACCGCCTCGCGGATCCACTGCCGGGTGTTGACCCGGACGGTCTGCGCGACCTCGTCGAGCACCCTCGGCGAGAGCACCCGCTGGAGGATCTTGCGCAGCTCCAGGTGCCGGGGTCCGTCGGTGACGGCCAGCATCCGGCCGGCCCCGGCGTCGCCGCCCTCCAGGAGGGTGACGAGCACGTTGCCGCGCTGGGACGTGAAGTTCACGTTGTCCCGGTAGGTGGCCATGATGTCGTCGTAGCGGGAGAGCACCCAGAACCCCCGACGGCCGCCGACCGGCGGGTTCCAGTGCATCGGTGCGGTGTCCCGCAGGGTGCGCCAGAACCCGACGAGGTCGTGGTCCGCGAAGGTGGCCGGGTCTCCCAGGTCCAAGGTGTCCAGTGCCGGTGTGCTCATGGTCACCAGTCCGTACGCCAGAACCGGCGGGGCTGGAACGGGTAGGTGGGCAGCGGCACGCGGCGGCCGGCCTCCCCGAGGTGCAGGGCGTCGAAGTCCACCTGCTGGCCGGTCACCCAGGCGGCGGCCAGGTCGGACAGCGCCTCGTGGTCCCGGCCGGCCGGGACGATCCCGCTGTCGTTGCGCGAGAAGGCGCCCGGGTCGGTCCGCGGGGCGGCGGCGGTCGTGGTGGCCGCGCCGCGGGCGGCGTCGTCGGACAGCGCCGCGATCAGCTCCTCACGGCTGCGGACCACGGCCGCCCACCGGCGGGCCATCACCTTGCGGCCGAGGTTGAGGGTGAAGCAGACGTCGTCCAGGCGCAGGCCGGGGTTCGCCTCCAGCCACTCCTTGAGGCGGGTGCGCTGGCGGCCCAGCGCGTCGTCGTCCAGGGCGGACAGGGTGGCCAGCCGCGGCCGGCCCTCCTCCTCGGGGGCGCGCTCGGCGGGCGCCGGCGCCTCCTCCAGCAGCAGGTGGGCGTTGTAGCCGCCGCCGCCGATCGAGGTGATGCCCGCGCGGCGGATGCCGGCCTCCGGCTCCCAGGCCGCGCCCTCGATCTGCGGCACGAAGGGGGTGCTGGGGAAGTCGAGGTCCTGGTTGACCTCCGTCAGGTTGATCGTCGCCGGGAGCGTCTTGTGGTACAGCGCCAGCGCGGCCTTGATCGCGCCGAAGCCGCCCGACACCACGCCGCCGTGGCCCACGTTGCCCTTGACCCCGCCGATCGAGGTGGTCGCGGTCTGCTTCCCGAACGCCATGGTCGCCGCGTGCACTTCGAGCTCGTCGGTCATCGGCAGGCCGAGGCCGTTGGCCTCGTACATGGACACGGTGTCCGGGGTGACGCCGCCGACCTCCATGGCGGCGGCGATGCAGGCGCTCAGCCGCTCGGGCTGGGCCAGGCCGTACGCCATCGCGCTGACGCCGTTGTTGTTGACGGCCGAGCCCCGGACCACGGCGTAGACGTGGTCGCGGTCGGCGACGGCCTGGCCGAGCGGCTTCAGCAGCACGGTGACCACGCCGCTGGACAGCGCGGTGCCGGTGCCGTTGGCGTCGAACGGGCGGCAGTGGCCGTCCTTCGACAGGATGCGGTTCTCCTCCCAGAGGTGACCGCGGGGGTGCGGCAGGCGGACCATCGAGCCGCCGGCGATCGCCATGTCGCTCTGGCCCAGCAGCAGCGACTGGCAGGCCAGGTGCACCGAGTAGTGGAAGCCCGCACAGACGGCGGCGACGGTGACGGCCTCGCCGGTGAGGCCCATGTAGTACAGCGCGTTGGAGGTCATGGTGTCCGGCGACCACGCCAGGCTGGCCTCGATCGCCTCGGGGCCGACCGACACCCGGTCCGGCGGGGAGCTGTAGAGCGCGGCGGTCTGCGGGTTGTTGGCGCCGTACATGCCGATCTCGGCCTTGAGCCGGTCCGGGTCGTAGCCGCCGTCCTCCAGCGACTCCCAGGCGCTCTCCAGGAACAGCCGGTTCTCCGGGGTCATCGCGGCCGCCATCCGGTCGCTGATGCCGAACACCGACGGGTCGAACTTGTCGTACGTGTCGAGCACGCCGCAGGCCCGTACGTAGAACGGGCTGTGGATCAGGGTCTCGTCGACGTGGATGTCGTCCTTGGCCAGGAAGGACACGGTCTCCCGGCCGTTGACGAGGATGTCCCAGAACTGCTCCTTGGTGCGGGCACCCGGTGCCCGCAGGGACATGCCGATGATGGCCACGTCACCCGGGTCGTACTCCTGCTCGGGGCTGTCGGTCATGGAAGGCTCCTGCTTCGTGTCGGGTAGGGGGCGTGACTCAGCGGCCGGTGGCGCCGCCGCGGCCGCGCAGGGCGGCACGGCGGGCGCCGGCCCGCTGGCGGGCCGACTGGACCACCTCGGGGGTGGCGCCGAACTCGTCGTCGAGCCAGCGGGCGAGGGAGGCGATGTCGCGGAAGCTGAAGAGGTCGGGCACGCGGACGCGGCGGTCGAAGCGCCGGGTCATCAGCCGGGCGAGGCGGACGAGCAGCAGCGAGTCGCCGCCGAGGTCGTAGAAGGCGGACTGCACGTCGATGGTCGACGGTTCGAGGTCGAGCAGCTGGCCCCAGATCTCCGACAGCGCGATCTCGGTCGGCGTGGTGGCGGCGGTCAGCGGCCCGTCGGTGTCGGCGGCCGGCGGCTCGGGCAGCGCGTTGCGGTCGAGCTTCCCGCCCGGGCCCAGCGGGAGGGCGTCCAGGAACACGAGCGTCGCGGGCACCATGTAGTCGGGCAGTTCGACGGCGAGCCTGCCGGTGACGGCGCTCTGGAGCGCGGCGTCCAGCCGGGGGCCGTCCTGCGGCGCGCCGTCGCCCGCGGGCACGACGTAGCCGACGAGCCGGTTGCCCCGGACGGTGGCGGCGGCCTCCCGGACCTCGGGGCAGGCGGTCAGCCGGGCCTCGACCTCCTCCAGCTCGATCCGGTAGCCGCGCAGCTTGACCTGGTGGTCGGAGCGGCCGAGGAACTGGAGTTCGCCGCTCTCGGTGAACTTGACGACGTCCCCGGTGCGGTACATGCGCTCGCCGCTGCGGAACGGGTCCGGCAGGAACCGCTCGGCGGTGGTGCGCGGCCGGTTGACGTAGCCGTGGGCGAGGCCGACGCCGCCGAGGTAGAGCTCGCCGGCCTCGCCGACCGGCAGCGGCTTCAGCTCGTCGTCGAGCACGTAGACCAGGTCGGTGGTGGTCGGCGGGCCGATGGTCGGCTCGTCGGTCCCCTCCTCGGGCACCAGCCCGAACGAGCAGAAGACGGTGCCCTCGGTGGGGCCGTAGGCGTTGAACACCCGGGTGGCGCCGGTCTCCTGGTAGGCCCGGTCGACCAGCTTGCGGCGCAGGGCCTCGCCGCCGAACACGATCGAGCGCACGTTCGGGGGCAGGGCGCCGGCGTCGAGCAGGCCGTTCATCACCGACGGGACGACGGACAGGTGGGTGACCCGGTCCACGTACCGGCTCTCCGGCAGGTGCACGGCGCTCTCGACGAGCACCACGGCGCCGCCGCGGCACAGCGCGTTGAAGATCTCCATCACGGACAGGTCGAAGCAGATCGAGCTGGCGGCCGAGACGCCGCTCAGGTCGCAGCCCTCCAGGACCCGGTCCATCTCGGCGAGCATCGCCACGGCGCCGGAGTGCCGCACGGCCACGCCCTTGGGCCTGCCGGTGGAGCCCGAGGTGTAGATGACGTACGCGGTGTCCTCGGGCACGACCGCGACGGGCTTCGCGCCGGCCTCGGTGGTCACGCCGTCCCCGAGCACGACGACCGTCGGCCCGGGCGGGCAACTGGCCCGGGACGCGGGCGTGGTGAGCAGCAGGCGGGTCCCGCTGTCCTGGACCATGAAGGTCAGCCGGTCGGCGGGGTAGTTCGGGTCCAGCGGCAGGTAGCAGGATCCGGAGCGCAGGGCCGCCAGGACGGCGACGAGCAGGTCGGGGGTGCGCTCGACGCAGATGCCGACCGGGACGCCGGGGCCCGCGCCGTCGGCGACCAGCCGCTCGGCCAGCACCCGGGACCGCTCGTTCAGCTCGCCGTAGGTCAGGACGCCGGCGTCGGAGTAGACCGCGGTCGCGTCGGGGTTCTTGACCGCCTGGGCGATGAACTCGGAGTGCAGGGTTTCCGTCACTTGTCCGTCTCCTTGGGGAGGCCGGTCGGCGCGATGTCGCCGAGGGCCTGGTCGGGTCGGGCGATCGAGTCGAAGAGCACGGTGCGGTACAGCGCGAGCAGGGCCGTCACGGTCCGCCGCTCCAGGTAGCTCGGCTTGAACTGGACGTGGCCGGCCACCCTGCCGTCGATGTCGGCCATCGAGATCTCCAGGTCGAACTTGGCGAGGTGCCGGCGCACCTGGAGCGGTTCGAGCGGCAGCGCGCCGTCCGGGGCGATGGTCTCGCCGACGCCGTGGAAGAGCTTGACGGAGCGGGGGAAGGCGTCCGAGGACAGCCAGTTGACCACCACGTCGAACCAGGGGGAGCGGCCCTCGGCGCGCGGCGGCTTCAGCTGGGAGGCCAGCAGGTCGAGCGGGTAGTTCATGTGCTCCAGGAGGCCGAGCGAGTAGGCGTGGACCTCGCTCAGCAGCTCGCGGAAGCTCCGCCCGCCGGAGGGGTTCGCCCGCACCAGCACGGTGTTGAGGTAGTAGCCGATGGCGGACTCCCAGCCGGGCTCGGCCCGTTGGGCGATGGCGGTGGCCAGCACCGAGTCCTCGGTCCCGGCCGCGCGGTTGAGCGTGGCGAAGAACCCGGCCAGCACGACGGTGCTCACCGACACGCCCTCGCGCACCGCGAACTCCCGCAGCAGGCGGGTCTCCTCGGCGCTCCAGCGGAACGCGATGTCGCGGCCCTCGTAGGTGACGCCCGGCGGCCGCTCCTTGCTGGAGAGGTCGAGGTGGGCGGGCGGGTCGGCCAGCTTCCGCGACCACCAGTCCAGGGCCGCCTCGGCCGCCGGACCGGCCAGCCACTGCCGCTCCCACTCGACGAACTCGGTGTACGGGGCGACCGGCGCGCTGCGGGCGGGGTCGGCGCCCTCGTAGTACTCCTGGAGTTCGCGGATCATGACGTCGGCCGAGGCCGCGTCCGACGCGATGTGGTGGACGAGCACCATCAGGTAGTGGTCGGAGGGTCCGCGCCGCATGAGGACGATCCGCACCAGCGGCCCGTTGTCCATGTCGAGCGGCTCGTGCCCGTACTGGGCCAGCTCCTCGCGGGCCTGCTCGTCGTCCAGGTCGGAGGTGTCCACCACGAGGAACTCGTACACCGGCTCGTCCAGGACGACCTGGTACGGGCTGCCGCCCGCCTCCACGAAGACGGTGCGCAGCGCGGGGTGCCGGTCCAGCACGGCCCGGACGGCGTGCTCCAGGGCCTCCTCGTCGACCGCCGTCCGGATCCGGGCGGTCACCATGAAGTTGTACGGCACGGCGTCCGGCGCGACCATCTGCATGAACCAGAGCGAGGCCTGGCCGTGCGAGGCCGGCGCCACTTCGAGACCGAGGCCTTCGGCGCGCAGCTGCTCCAGCGCCGGCGCGTCGGTGGCCTCCAGCAGCCCGCGCGCGTCCAGCTCCTCCACCAGCTCCTCGGCGTCCAGTTCGGACAGGTCCTCCAGGAAGGACCGCTTCGGCGCGGCCTCGGGGACCGGTACGGGCCGGGCGGCCGCCGCCGGCGCCTGGGGCGCCTGTGCCGCGGGGGCGGGGGCGGCCGGTCCGCCGGAGAGCCCGACGAAGTGGCCGACGACCTCGGCGATGGAGCGCCCGTCCAGGAACACCACCGGCGACACCCGGTGCCCGAGCACCGCCTGCATCCTGTTGACGAGGCGGATGGCCAGCATCGAGTCGAGGCCGAAGTCGCGCAGACCGGCGTTCTCGTCGAACCTGCTCACCGGCACGCCCAGCGCGTCGGCCAGTTCGGCGAGGACGACCTCCGGCACCGGCCGGTCCGCCGTGGCCGGGGCCGCCGCCGGCCGCACCTCGACCGGGGCGGCCACCGTCGCGGCCGGGGCGACGGCCGCGGTCCCGACGGCCGGGGCGGGCGCCGCCGCGGCGCGGGGCTCGGTGTCGATCCAGTAGCGCTCCTTCTGCCACTGGACGAGCGGGGTCTCCACGAGTTCGACGTCGTCGGCGAAGAGCGGGTCGAAGGTCAGCGGCAGGCCCCTGACGTACAGCGAGGCGGCGGCGCCCAGCAGGCAGCGGACGTCGCTCTCCTCGCGCCGCAGGGAGTTGATCGCGTGCACCTGGACGCCGCGGGACAGTCCGATCTCCTCGACCGCGCCGCGCAGCGTCTCGTGCGGGCCGATCTCGATGAAGGTGGAGACGCCCCGGTCGACCAGCGCACCGATCGTCTCGGCGAACCGGACCTGGTTGCGCAGGTTGTGCACCCAGTAGTCGACGTCGGCGACCGGGTTCACCGTGTCGGCCAGCGCCGTGGAGTGGAAGGGGATGGCGGGCGCCAGCGGGGTGATGCCGTCGATGCTCTCGCGCAGCGGCTCGATCAGCGGGTCCATGCCGGGGCTGTGCACCGGCCGTTCGACCCGGATCCGCCGGACCGAGACGCCGTCCCGCCGGAGGTCGGCCTCCAGGGCGTCGACGGCCTCGGGCGAGCCGGAGACCGCCGCGCTGGTGGGGCTGTTGACCACGGCGACGGCGGCGTGCTCGGCGTACGGGGCGAGCCGCGGCTGCAGCTCCTCCTCCGGCAGGTCGACCGAGATCATGGCGCCCTCGGCGGCCTTGCGCTCCAGCAGGTGCGAGCGCGAGACCACGACCCGGGCGGCGTCCTCCAGCGACAGCGCGCCGGCCACGCAGGCGGCCGCGACCTCGCCCAGGCTGTGCCCGACGACGGCCGTCGGCTCGATGCCCAGGTCGAGCCAGACCTTCGCCAGCGAGACCTGCAGGGCGAACAGCACGGGCTGCTGGAAGTCCATCTCCTCGTACCGGGCCTCCTCCGCGGGGGCGGCGAGGTGGTCGAGCACCGAGAAGCCGCCGGCCGCGCGCACGGCGGCGTCGCAGGCGTGCATCGAGGCCCGGAAGCCGGCGTGGGAGCGCAGCAGTTCGCGGCCCATGCCGACCCACTGGGTGCCGCCGCCGGAGAACACCAGTGCCACCCGCCGGTCGGCGTTGCCGGAGACCGTGCCGGTGACCACGTCGGGGTGCGGCTGCCCGGCGGCGACCCGGGCGAGTCCGTCCAGGACGTCCTGCCGGTCGCGGGCGAACAGCGCGATCCGGTGGCTGTGGTGGGTGCGCCTGGCGGCGAGGGTGTAGGCGAGGTCGGAGACCCGCAGGCCGGGGTCGCGTTCGACGTGGTTGGACAGCTCGCGGCAGGTGTCGGTCAGCGCGCCCGCGGTCCGGGCGGTGACGGGCACCAGGTGCAGCTGCCCGTCGGCCGCGGCGTCGCCCGGGCTCGGCGCGACGTGCCGTCCCCGGTCGCCGGCCAGGAAGGGGTGGGCCGCGACGGGGTGCCCGGCGGCGTACAGGGCGCCGAGCGAGCCGAGCAGGGTCGAGGCCTCGTCGGCGCCGCGCCGCAGCGAGGGCAGGGTGGTCGCCGGCAGGATCTCCGAGGCCGACTTGAGCAGGAGGGGGTGCGGGCTGATCTCGATCACCGCGTCGACGTCGTGGTCGCGCAGCTTCGTCAGGGCGTCGACCACCCGGATCTCCCGGCGCAGGTTGTCCGCCCAGTAGTCCGGTCCGAGCTCCGCGCCGTCGACGAGTTCGCCGGTGACCGTCGAGATCATCGGGATGCGGGTGCTCCGGGGCCTGATGCCGTCGAGCTCGACCTTCAGCGGGGCGAGGACGTGGTCGACCAGCGCCGAGTGCGGGGCGTGGCCCATCCGCACCCGGTGGTTGGTGACGCCGGCCGCGGTCAGCCGCTCGACGAGGTCGTCGATCTCCTGCGGAGTGCCGGTGACGAGCGTGGAGCTGAGGCCGTTGTAGCCGGAGAGGGTGAGCCCGCCGGTCAGGTGCGGCCGGACCTCGTCCGCGGGGGTCATCACCACGATGCCCTCGCCGCGGCCCACGGCCAGCAGCTGGAGGAGCCGGCCGTGGTGGGCGGCCAGGCGGGAGGCGTCGTCGAAGTCGAGGGCGCCGGCGATGTGGGAGGCGGCGAACTCGCCGACGCTCTGCCCCACGACGACGTCCGGCTCCACCCCCAGCGAGCGCCAGGTCTCGGCCAGCGCGACCTGCAGGGAGAACAGCAGCGGCTGGAAGACGTCCATGTCGTCGAGGCGGCCGTCGGGGGCCAGCAGCTGTTCGACGAGCGAGAAGCCGAGCAGCTCCCGCATCCGCTTGTCGGACTTCATCATGGAGCGGCGGAACACCGGCTGGCCGGCGAGCAGTTGGCGGCCCATGCCGACCCACTGCGAGCCGTTGCCCGAGAACAGGAACGCCACCCGCGGCCGGCGGCCGGTCTGCTCGCCGACACTCAGTCCGGGGGCCTGCGCGCCGCTGCCGAAGGCGTCGAGGCTGCTCCTGAGTTCGGCCATGTCGCGGGCGGTGGCCGCGAGCCGGAACGGGCCGTCGCCGGGCGTGCGGCGGCAGAGCGCGCGCAGGTCGGTCGCGTCGCGCAGCGCCCGGGCCCGCTCGGCCAGCGCCTCGCGGGAGTCCGCGGCCAGCAGCAGGAGCGAGGCCTCGGGGCGCGGCAGTTCCTCGACGGCGACGTGGCAGATCGAGCCGCCGAACCCGAACGAGCTGACGCCGCCGCGGCGGGCGTCGGAGTGCCGCGGCCACGGCTCCAGCCGGTCCTGGACGGTGAGGTTGTACTCGTCGAACAGGATCTGCGGGTTCGGCGCGGTGTAGTGCAGGCTCGGCGGCAGCACGCCGTTGCGCATCGACATCGCGAGCTTGACCAGGCCGACGATCCCGGCGGCCGCCTCCAGGTGGCCGACGTTGGACTTGACGGAGCCGAGCCGCAGCGGCTGCGGGCGGTCGCCGCCCAGGACGGCGCCGATGGCGTTGGCCTCGATCGGGTCGCCGAGCGGCGTCGCGGAGCCGTGGCACTCGATGTAGTCCACGAGGTCGGGGGAGATGCCGGCTCGCTGCCAGGCGGTGCGGAGCATCTTCTCCTGCGCCTGGGGGTTGGGCGCCGTCATGCCGTTGCTCAGGCCGTCGTTGTTGGAGGAGCTGCCCTTGATCAGGCAGTACACCGGCAGGTCGCGCTCCAGTGCCACGCTCAGCGGGGCGAGCACGACGACGCCGGCGCCCTCGCCGCGGACGTAGCCGTTGGCGCGGGCGTCGAAGGACTTGCAGCGGCCGTCCGGGGCGAGCGCGCCCATCGCGTCCATGGCGGTGTAGTAGTCGGAGACGAAGCTCAGGTTCACGCCACCGGCGAGCACCAGGTCGCTCTCGCCCAGCTGGATCGACTGGCAGCCCACGTGCACCGAGATCAGCGAGCCCGCGCAGGCGGAGTCGATGGCCATGCTGGGGCCCTGCAGGCCGAGGATGTAGGAGACGCGGTTGGCGATGATGCCGTCGTGCATGCCGGTCGCGGTGTGCGGGGTGATCTGGCTGTCGGGGCCGCGGTAGTGCGCCAGGGCGGCGTAGTCGCCCCAACAGGAGGCCATGAACACGCCGGTGTCACTGCCGACCAGGCTGTGCGGCGCGATGCCGGCGTCCTCCAGCGCCTCCCAGGACAGTTCCAGGATCAGGCGCTGCTGCGGGTCCATCTGGACGGCCTCGCGGGGCGAGATGCCGAAGAACAGCGGGTCGAAGCGGTCGATGCCGTCGATGAATCCGCCCCAGCGCACCCGGTCGTTCAGCAGCTCGCGGCGGGCGCCCGGCACCGGTCCGACGGCGTCGCCGCCCTCGACCAGCAGCCGCCAGAACGCGGACGGGTCCGGGCCTCCGGGGAACCGGCAGCCGATGCCCACGACCGCGACGGGCTCGTGCGAGGGCGTGCGGCGCCGGGTGGTCGGGGCGGGCTCCGCGGCACGCGGGCCCTCGACGAGTGCCCGGGCCAGGCCGTCGACGGTCGGGTACTGCCACATCCAGGTGGCGGGAACCTGCCAGCCGAGGAACTCGGACAGGGCGGCCGCGAGGTTCACCGACTTCAGCGAGTCCAATCCGTACCGGTGCATCGGCGCCCACCGGTCCACCGAGTTCGCGGACAGGTCCAACAGCTCGGCAAAACGGGATAGCAGGAAGTCCGTGACGGCGGATATGTCTCGCGCTGCGCGCTCTTGGGGCATGGCGACTCCCTCAGCAGGGCTGGTGAAATGGGCGGGTGGAGCTTCACAACCGATCGTTCACAAGGGGGGCTCGTCAGGTATTCCGTATCAAGGCAGTTCGACTGCGAATGCTGGATCCGACCTGTACATGACATGCATGGACGTGCGACCGGGCACCACTGCTCCTCGCGCGGGGAGGGGGGAAGGGCTGCCCGAAGCTCCGGCCGAGCGGTGTGGTCGTGCATGGTGACGACGGCAAACTTCGAGGTGACGCGGGTGGTCGCGATTCAGCGGCTCACTGTGGAATTCTCGCCGCCCCCGTGCGGCCCTGCCGGTGGATCTGTCGTGCAATCTCGCTGCCGGGATTTCGCAGTGCCGCTTTCTTTCGTCCGCCCTTGAGTGCGGAGAGTCCGGCGACTCCAGGATTGCGCACTTTGCGGGCCGGTTGAAGCGCTGGCGAGATTTGATCGCCAAAGTGTCCGATTCGATCTCCTCGGACGGTACCGTTCAGTTCCATCTGCGGGCGCGGGGCGGAGTGGACAGCGGACGATCGACCAATGCAAGCTGTCCGCATGGCAGTTGACAAATTTGATAGGGCGTCAGCCGATGCCAACAGCTCCTTACCCGGACGCAGCGACCACCTCGGGCGGGCACTCACCGGCCGCGACTTCCACGGCAGGCCCGCATGACCGACACCACTGACACCACCGGCGACACCACCGGCGCCGCGGCCTCACCGGTCCGCCGGCCGGGACTCGCACTCGGCGTCCTGGCCGGGGCGCTGGCCCTGGACGTGAGCGGCCTCGGAGTGCTCAACGCTGCGCTGCCCTCGGTGGGGGAGCGCTTCCACCTGGACGAGAGCACGCTCCAGTGGGTGATGACCGCCTACGCCGTCACGTTCGCCGGCTTCCTGCTGGTGGGCGGCCGACTGGCCGACGTGATCGGGCGGCGGCGGGTGTTCGAGGCAGGCGTCGCCCTGTTCACCGTCTCCGCGCTGGTCGGGGCGGTGGCCCCCAACACCGTGACGCTGCTGGGCGCGAGAGCGGTCCAGGGCATCGGCGCCGCCCTGTCGGGGCCGGCCGCGCTGGCCCTGCTCACCGACACCTTCCCGGCCGGTCCGGCGCGCAACCGGGCCTTCGGGGTGTACGCGGCCGTCGGCGCCGCGAGCTTCAGCGGCGGGGTGCTGCTGGGCGGCGTCCTGACCGAGTTCTTCGGCTGGCGCTCGGTGCTGTGGTTCTCGGTGCTGGTGGGTCTCGGCGTGCTGGGCGCGACGCGCATCGGACTGCCCGGCGGCGTCGGGCACCGCGGTCGGCTGGACCTGCCCGGGGCGATCACGGGCACGCTCGGCCTCACCCTGCTCGTCGTCGGTGTGAGCAGCAGCGGCGCCACGGCGTGGATCGTGCTAGGCGGCGCGGTGCTCTCCCTGGTGCTGTTCGTGGTGCGCGAGCACCGCACCGCCGACCCGGTGCTTCCGCTCGGCCTCCTCCGGATCGGCTCGGTGCGGGAGGCGAGCCTGGCCGCGTTCCTCCAGTACATGGGCTCGGTCGGGATGCTGTTCTTCGCGCCCCTGTACCTGCAGGGGATGCTGCACTACTCGCCCTTCGAGTCCGGCATCGCCCTGGTGCCGATGTCCCTGGCCGTGTTCCTCACCGCCAACTTCGCCACCGGGCGCCTGCTGGCCACGTACTCCCCGCGGACGCTGATGGCCGTCGGCCTCGTCCTGATCGGCGTGGGCACCGGCCTGTGGCTGGGCACGCCGCAGGACGGCAACTACGTGCTGCACGTACTGCCCGGTCTGGTGGTCAGCGGCATCGGCCAGGGGCTGAACTTCCCCTCGATGACGTCCGCAGGCCTCTCCGGCGTCCCGGAGCAGCAGCAGGCCGTCGCCGGCGCGGTGAACGTGGTGACGCAGCAGATCGGCGCCAGCGCGGGCGTGGCGGTGATGGTCCTGGTCGCGGGGACCAGCGCCGACCAGCTCGCCGGGTACCACCTCGCCTACGTCACCGCCGCCGTCGCGTGCGTGGTGGGTGCGGCGGTCATCGCCGTGAGGCGACGGGCCTGATTTCTCCTCCCGGGGGCGGTGGCCGGCGTGAGCCGGCC
>NZ_JBHXTL010000111.1:0-33221 GCF_042677365.1 Kitasatospora sp. NPDC127116 | reverse complement strand
GGGGGGGGTGTGGGCGCGGGCCTGGGCCAGTGCTGTTTCACCGTTATTGTGGGGCTGGGCTGGGCCCGGGGGTGCGCGCGCCCGGGCCGGGTCGGTCCCCTCCCGCGCCCGGGCCGGCCCGGTCACCCGTCTGTGCGAGGTGATGTCACTTCTGCTCGCTGAGCGCCTTGTTGAGCAGCACGACGTTGACGCCCTCGTTGCCGAGGAAGCCGAGCGAGCGGCTCTCGGTGTACTTGTCGACCAGCTTGGTCACCGCCTCCACCGGCAGGCCGCGGTTCCCGGCCACCCGGTCGACCTGCTCCTTGGCGTACGCGACGGAGATGTGCGGGTCGAGGCCGGAGCCGGAGGCGGTCAGCGCGTCGGCCGGGACGCTCGCCGGGTCGACGCCGTCGAACGCGGCGACGGCGGCGCGGCGGTCCTCGACGGCCTTCAGCAGGTCCTCGCTGTTCGGGCCGAGGTTGCTGGCGCTGGAGGAGGAGGCGTCGTAGCCGGTCCCGGCCGCGGAGGGGCGGGGCTGGAACCACTTCGGGTCCGGCCGGGCCTCCTCCTTCGGGTCGTCCGGGTTCTTCTTCGGGAGGTTGAAGTTCTGGCCGATCAGGCTGGAACCGGCCTCCTTGCCGTCGGACGTCACGGGCGAGCCGTTCGCCTTGTCGGTGAAGGCGGCCTGGGAGATGCCGGTGATCAGCAGGGGGTAGGCGATCCCGAGGATCACGGTGAGCACCAGGAGTGCCCGCAGGGCGGTGAAGTGGGTGCGGAGGGTGGTCGGCAGGGGCTTGGACATGGTTTTCTCTCCTTCCCTGCGTCAGCTGAGGCCGGGGATGAACTGGACGATCAGGTCGATCAGCTTGATGCCGACGAACGGCACCACCAGGCCGCCGAAGCCGTAGACCCCGATGTTGCGGCGCAGCAGCGAGCTGGCGTCGGACGGGCGGTAGCGCACGCCGCGCAGGGCGAGCGGGATCAGGCCGATGATGACCAGGGCGTTGAAGATGATCGCCGAGGTGATCGCGGACTGCGGGCTGTGCAGGCCCATGATGTTGAGGTGGCTCAGGCCCGGGTAGACCCCGGCGAACATCGCGGGGATGATCGCGAAGTACTTGGCCACGTCGTTGGCGATCGAGAAGGTGGTCAGCGCGCCGCGGGTGATCAGCAGCTGCTTGCCGATCTCCACGATCTCGATCAGCTTGGTCGGGTTGGAGTCCAGGTCGACCATGTTGCCGGCCTCCTTGGCCGCCATGGTCCCGGTGTTCATCGCGACGCCGACGTCGGCCTGGGCGAGCGCGGGGGCGTCGTTGGTGCCGTCGCCGGTCATCGCGACCAGCTTGCCGCCCTCCTGCTCCTTCTTGATCAGGGCCATCTTGTCCTCGGGCGTGGCCTCGGCGAGGAAGTCGTCCACGCCGGCCTCCTCCGCGATCGCCTTGGCGGTCAGCGGATTGTCGCCCGTGATCATGATGGTCTTGATGCCCATCCGGCGGAGCTCGTCGAAGCGCTCCCGCATGCCCTCCTTGACCACGTCCTTGAGGTGGATGACCCCGAGGACGCGGGCCGGCCCGCTGCCGACCTTGGTGGCCACGACCAGCGGGGTGCCACCGGCCGCGGAGATGCCGTCGACCAGGGTGGCGACCTCGTCGCCGACCGAACCGCCGTTCTCGGTCACCCAGTTGGAGACCGAGCCGGCCGCGCCCTTGCGGACCTGGTGGACGCCCCCGGCCTCGTCCAGGTCCACGCCCGACATCCGGGTCTGGGCGGTGAACGGCACCCAGGTGGCGTGGGTCAGCTCGCCCTGGGCGCGGGCCCGCAGACCGTACTCGGTCTTCGCGAGGACCACGATCGAGCGGCCCTCCGGGGTCTCGTCCGCGAGCGAGGAGAGCTGCGCGGCACTGGCCAGTTCGTCGGTGGAGACGCCCGGGGCGGCCAGGAACTCGGCGGCCTGGCGGTTGCCCAGGGTGATGGTGCCGGTCTTGTCGAGCAGCAGGGTGTTGACGTCGCCGGCGGCCTCGACGGCGCGGCCGGACATCGCCAGCACGTTGCGCTGCACCAGCCGGTCCATGCCGGCGATGCCGATCGCGGAGAGCAGCGCGCCGATGGTGGTCGGGATGAGCGCCACGATCAGGGCGACCAGGACGATCATCGACTGCGGGGCGCCCGCGTAGGTGGCCATCGGCTGGAGGGTCACGACCGCGACCAGGAAGACGATGGTCAGCGAGGCCAGCAGGATGTTGAGCGCGATCTCGTTCGGCGTCTTCTGCCGGGCGGCACCCTCGACCAGGGCGATCATCCGGTCGATGAACGACTTGCCGGGCTCCGAGGCGATCTTCACCACGATCCGGTCGGACAGCACCTTGGTGCCGCCGGTGACGGCACTGCGGTCGCCGCCGGACTCGCGGATGACGGGCGCGGACTCGCCGGTGATCGCCGACTCGTCGACGCTGGCGACGCCCTCGACCACGTCACCGTCGCCGGGGATGATCTGGCCGGCCTCGACCACCACGTGGTCGCCGAGCCTCAGCGCGGTGCCGGGCACCTCCTCCTCGGCCCGGGTGGCGGGCCAGTCGGTGAGCCGGCGGGCGACGCTCTCGGTCTTGGTCTTGCGCAGGGTGTCGGCCTGGGCCTTGCCGCGGCCCTCGGCCACGGCTTCGGCCAGGTTCGCGAACACCGTGGTGAGCCAGAGCCAGACGGTGATGGCCCAGGCGAACACGGACGGGTCGGCTATCGCGGAGACCGTGGTGACCACCGAGCCGACCTCGACGACGAACATCACCGGGTTCTTGATCATCACCCGGGGGTCGAGCTTCTTCACCGCGTCCGGCAGGGACGCGAGGATCAGCTTCGGGTCGAGCAGGCCGCTCGCCGCTCTGTGCGGCGCGGCGGGCTCCGACTTGTCGGCCGGTGCGGGGTTGAGCGTAGGGGTGGACATCAGGAGGACAGACCTTCCGCGATCGGCCCGAGAGCCAGGGCCGGGAAGTAGGTGAGGCCGACGACGATCAGGATCACGCCCGACAGCAGGCCCACGAACAGCGGCTTGTGGGTGGGCAGGGTGCCCGGGGTGGCCGGGACCGGCTGCTGCTGGGCGAGCGAGCCGGCCAGCGCCAGGACGAAGACGATCGGCAGCAGACGACCGAAGATCATCGCCAGACCGAGCGCGGTGTCGTACCAGTCGGTGTTGACGGTGATGCCGCCGAAGGCCGAACCGTTGTTGTTGGCGGCCGAGGTGAAGGCGTACAGCACCTCGGAGAAGCCGTGGGCGCCCGAGTTGAGCATCCCGGCGCGCTCGCCCGGCAGGGCCATCGCCACGCCCGTGCCGACCAGCACGATCGTCGGCGTGGTGAGGATGTACAGCGAGGCGAACTTCATCTCCCGGCCGCCGAGCTTCTTGCCCAGGTACTCGGGGGTGCGGCCGACCATCAGGCCGGCGACGAACACCGCGACGACCGCGAGCACCAGCATCCCGTACAGGCCGGAGCCCACACCGCCGGGCGCGATCTCGCCCAGCATCATGTTGAAGACCGTCAGCCCGCCGCCGAACGGCGTGTACGAGTCGTGGAAGGAGTTCACCGCACCGGTCGAGGTCAGCGTGGTCGAGGCGGCGAACAGCGAGCTGGCGGCGATGCCGAAGCGCTGCTCCTTGCCCTCCATCGCGGCGCCCGCGGCCTGCAGGGCGCTGCCCTGGTGCTGCGACTCGGCGAAGGTCAGCAGGGCCACCGAGGCGACCCAGAACAGGCCCATCACGGCGACGATCGCGTAGCCCTGGCGGTTGTCCCCCACCATCCGGCCGAAGGTCCGCGGCAGCGCGAACGGGATCAGCAGGATCAGGAAGATCTCGACCAGGTTGGTGAAGCCGGTCGGGTTCTCGAACGGGTGCGCCGAGTTGGCGTTGAAGAAGCCGCCGCCGTTGGTGCCGAGCAGCTTGATGACCTCCTGGGAGGCCACCGGGCCGCCCGGGATCTTCTGGACGTCACCCGCGAGGTTGGTGACCTCGTGGAAGCCGTGGAAGTTCTGGATCACGCCGTTGGCGGCCAGCACCAGGGCGAAGACGATCGAGATCGGCAGCAGCAGGCGCAGGCTGATCCGGGTGAGGTCCACCCAGAAGTTGCCGACCCGGTCCGTCCTGTTGCGGGTGAAGCCCCGGATCAGCGCGGCGACGACGGCGATGCCGACGGCCGCGGAGACGAAGTTCTGCACCGCCAGGCCCGCCATCTGCGCCAGGTGGCCCATCGCGGACTCGCCGCCGTAGGACTGCCAGTTGGTGTTGGCGACGAACGAGATCGCGGTGTTCCAGGCCTGGTGGCCCTCCATCTGCGGAACACCCAGGTTCAGCAGCAGGTAGCCCTGGAGGCGGATCAGGCCGTAGAGGAAGAGGACCGAGACGGCGGAGAAGGCCAGCACCGAGCGGAGGTAGGCCGGCCAGCGCTGATCGGCGTCGCCGTCGACGCCGATCACCTTGTAGATGCCGCGCTCGACTCCGAGGTGCTTGGCGGAGGTGAGGAGCTTGGCGATGTAGTCGCCGAGGGGGCGGTAGCACAGGGCCAGCGCGCCGACGAGGGCGATGACCTGGAGCCAGCCCGCGAGAGTGGAGCTCATGTCAGAACTTCTCCGGGTAGATCAGCGCGACGACGAGGTAGCCGACGAGGGCGACGGCCACGATCAGACCAGCGATGTTCTCGGCGCTCACAGCTTCTCCACCCCCCGCGCGATCAGGGCGATGACGGCGAACACGGCGACCGTGACACCGACGTAGATGAGATCGGACATGGGCTCCACCAGAGTGGTTCGGGAGATGCCGCGACCTGGGCCGGAAGGGCTCGCGCGGCGCCGGCGGACGACCGGCAGATGCAGCAAACCAGCCGTCAGGGGCGCGTTATGGGGCCCTGACGCCCTCCATACGGGTGACGGCGCGACGTTGACGCGGCCTTGACGGGCGCTTCACCGGACCGAGACCGTCGTGATCGGGCCGAGATCCGGCGGGGGCGGGCGGGGGTGCGGCGGCGGTGGGCGGCGGTGCTCGTCGGGCGTCGCCGTGCGGGGACCGTGCCGGGAACGGAACGGCCCCGGACGGCGGTCTGCCGTCCGGGGCCGTCCTCCCCCGCTCCTGGTCACATCCGCATGCGCAGCCGGCAGACCACCGCGTCGGTGTGCCGCCGCAGGGCACGGTCGATCACGGCGCCGCGCCGGTTCTGCAGCGCCCGCTGCCACCAGCGGGCCGGCTCCACCTCGGGGATCAGCACGGTCAGCCGGTCGTAGGCGTGCTCCGCCCCCAGCTCGTTGACGAAGTCGGCGATCGGCCGGCCCAGCCGGCGGTGGACGTCCGGGATCTCCACCAGCGGCACCCCCGGACGCCACAGCTCCCAGTCCCGGCGCAGCGCCTCCGCGGCGGCCGGCTCGTGCACCACCGTCACCGCCATCACCTCGTCGCCGAGCGAGAGCGCCGCCGACAGGCCGTCCCGGGTCAGCCGGGTGATCGCGGTCACCGGGACGACGACCAGGCTGCGCTGCCTGGTCACCGGGCCGGGCACCCGGCCCAGCTCCAGCCGCTCGCCGATCCGCTCGTAGCTGCGGTGGACCGCCTCGAACAGCACCACCAGCAGCGGCAGCGCCACCACGATGCCCCAGGCGCCCTCGGTGAACTTGGTGCCGGTGACGACCAGCGCCGCGACGCCCGTGAGCAGCGCGCCGAAACCGTTCAGCGCGGCCTTCCACCGCCAGCCGGACGGCCGGTGCAGCAGCCAGTGCCGGACCATGCCGACCTGGCAGACGGTGAAGCCGACGAACACGCCGATGGAGAACAGCGGCACCAGGCTGTTGACGTCCCCGCCGGAGCCGACCAGCAGCGCCGCCGACACCGCGGCCAGGAACAGCACGCCGTACCGGTACACCTGGCGGTCGGCACGCAGCGCGAACACGTGCGGGAGGTGGTTGTCCCGGGCGAGCAGGTCGAGCAGCACCGGCAGCCCGCCGAAGGAGGTGTTGGCGGCGAGCCCGAGCAGCACCACGGTGGCGAACTGGACGACGTAGAAGCCGAAACCGTGGCCGAGCGAGGCGTCGGCGAGCTGGGCGAGCACCGTGACGCCCTCGACCGGCTGGAGGTGGAAGCGGCCGATCAGCACGGCCAGCCCGATCAGCATCACGCCGAGCAGGGCGCCGAGCGCGACCTCGGTGTGCTGGGCGCGCCTGACCCGCGGGGTGCGGAAGGAGGGGACGGCGTTGGCCACCGCCTCCACGCCGGTCAGCGCGGAGCAGCCAGCCGCGAAGGCCTTGAGCAGCAGCAGCGCGCCGACGGCGGTGGCGTTCTCGGCGAGCGCCGAGGCGTGGCCGGCGGCGGCCGCGGTGCTGGCCGGGCCGTCCCGGAACAGCCCGACCACGACGATCGCCAGGATGGAGAGCACGAAGACGGCGGTCGGCGCCATGAACCAGCGCGCCGACTCGGCGATCCCGCGCAGGTTCACCGCGGTGACCAGCGCGAGCACACCCAGGCAGAGCCAGACCCGGTCGTCGTACAGGCCCGGGACGGCCGAGGTGAGCGCGGCGACGCCGGCGGTGACCGAGACCGCGACGTTCAGGACGTAGTCGACGACCAGCGAGGCGGCCGCGGTCAGCGCGGTCCGGCGGCCCAGGTGCGCCTTGGCCACCGCGTAGGAGCCGCCGCCGTCCGGGAAAGCCGCGATCACCTGCCGGTAGGAGGCGACCAGCACCACCAGCAGCAGGGCGATCGCCGCGGTGACCGGCAGCGTGAAGCCCAGCCCGTACGCCCCTGCGGCGGCGAGCACCAGCACGATCGACTCCGGCCCGTACGCGACCGAGGCCATGGCGTCCAGCGAGAGCGCGGCCAGCCCGCCGAGCGCGCTGAGCCGGTGCCGCTCGTCGCCCGTACCGGTGTCCGGCGGCTCGGGTTCGGCCGTGACGGCCGGGGTGGTGGTGGCGCTGGACATCGGACGGACCTCCGCAGTCGGTAGTTGGTCCGATCCTGCGGTCCGCGCACCCGCCGCCCCGGCGGGCCCTACGCGTTCCTGACGCCGCCACGAGCGGCCTTGACGCGCCCTTGACGCGGCGGCCGCGCCGCGCCGGCCCCGTCCGGTGGCTGTTGGCGGGGGTGGGGCGAGCCGTTGTCCCGGCGGTCGCCGGCTGGGAAGACGATCAGCTCTGTCGAAGGACTCCCACCCCCGGCCCCCACTCTGCTGCCTGCCACCCGTAATTGCAAGCAATGTGCAATAAGTAGCCCAGCCGGCCCCGCCCCCCGCGGAACCGCCGGAACACAACGAAACAGCCCCCGATCCGCGTTTCCGCAGATCGGGGGCTGTTTCTCTATCCTGTGGCTGGTGCAGGGTTCGAACCTGCGTAGCTTGCGCGACAGATTTACAGTCTGCTCCCTTTGGCCGCTCGGGCAACCAGCCAGGATCTTCGTTTCCCGGGGTGTTCACCCCGTTCGACTTGGTAAACCATACCCGATGCCGGGGGGTGCTCCGCCACTCGATAGATCACGCAATGATCAAGGAACCGCGGGCGGGCGGTACGGGCGGGGCCGGTGTGGCGCTGGATAGGCTGGGACTCCGGACGCCCGTGAGGGCGGGCCGTGCCAGTGAAGCCAGAGCATCAAGGAGACCAACACCCATGGCCGACTCCAGTTTCGACATCGTCTCGAAGGTCGAGTGGCAGGAGGTCGACAACGCGATCAACCAGACCTCCCGTGAGATCGCGACGCGCTTCGACTTCAAGGGCGTCGGCGGCGAGATCAGCCGCACCGCCGAGAAGATCGAGATGAAGGCGAACGGCGAGGAGCGCGTGCGCGCCATCCTCGACGTCCTGCAGACCAAGTTCATCAAGCGCGGCCTGTCGCTGAAGGCTCTGGACGCCGGCGAGCCGCAGCTGTCCGGCAAGGAGTACAAGATCTTCGCCAACGTCAAGGAGGGCATCACCACGGAGGACGCGAAGAAGGTCGCGAAGATCATCCGTGACGAGGGCCCGAAGGGCGTCAAGGCGCAGGTCCAGGGCGACGAGCTGCGCGTCAGCTCGAAGAGCCGCGACGACCTCCAGGCCGTGCAGGCCCTGCTCAAGGGCAAGGACCTGGACTTCGCGCTCCAGTACGTGAACTACCGCTAGCACCGGCCCCGGCCTGCGGCGACGCAGGCCCCGAGCGGCTGCGGGACAGAACGGGGGCGCGACACCGGACCTTCTTCGGTGCCGCGCCCCCGTTTCCGTGCGCCGCTTTCCCTGCCCGCTCTCCGCGTGCCCGGCCGGCCGGCCGGCCGGAGACAGGCTCTAGCGCAGGAGCCATTCGCGGGTCAGTTCCATCACCTCGGCGCGGCTGCGGCCCTCGTGGTCGACGGCGACGAGGTGGTGGCCGATCCGGAGCGAGAAGCTGATCAGGCTGCGGACCTCGACGTCGTCCGGGTCGGGGCAGAACGACGCGTAGAGCGAACGCAGGTAGGCCATCCGGCGGTTGTCCACGCGGCGCAGGCGTTCGGCGACCGCTTCGTCGCGCCGTGCCCAGTCGCGGATCGCCAGGTCGACGGTGGTGCCGGTCACGGGCCCGTCGCCGCTGGTGGCGGCGATCGCGAAGAGCCGCCCGAGCCGGGTCCGGGCGTCGCCGCCCTCGTCCTCGACCTGGGCGATCACACCCTCGGTGACCTCCCGCTCCCAGGTGTCGAGCATCTCGTCGAGCAGCGCGCCCCGGTTGCGGAAGTACCCGTAGAAACCGCCCTTGGTGACGCCGAGCGCCTGGGCGAGCGGTTCGACGCGCACCGCCTCCGGGCCGCCGGCCGCGAGCGCCCGCAGCCCCTCCTCGATCCACCGGGCGCGCGGCGTCCGCGTCACGCCCATGCCGGGCTCCTCGCCTCGTCTCGTTCCACTGTGTCGCTCCTCACGCTCACGCCCTTGTGCATACGCCACCGTACACACGGGTCTAGCCTGGTTCTATACGGCACCGTACAGACAGGGGCACGCAGATGAGACTCCCCCGCACGGCACACACCTCCCGCCCGTGGCGGATCCACGAGATCGCCCCCGACTTCCGCCTGGAGGACGTGTGGGCCCTGCCGACCCCCGGCGGCCCCGACGACCTCGCCCGCCTGGTCGACCAGTTCGCCAACGGCACCGGCGCCCCGATGTCCGCCTCCCCCGTCGTCCGCCTCCTCTTCGCGGCCCGCTGGAAGCTCGGCGCCCTGCTCGGCTGGGACAAGCCCGACGCCGGCCTCGGCACTCGCGTCCCCACCCTCCGCGACCGCCTCCCCGCCGATCTCCGGGACGCCCCGCGCGGCCCCGACACCCGCTCCGCGCCGTTCCGCTCCGTCTACCTGCTCCACGACGAGTGGACCGCCGAGACGGCCAACCGCACCGTCCACGGCATCCTCCACCTCGGCTGGGTCGAGACCGCTCCCGGCAGCGGCGCGTACCGCGCCCAGATGGCCGTCCTGGTCAAGCCCAACGGGCTCCTCGGCCACCTCTACATGGCCGTCATCAAGCCCTTCCGGTACCTCGGCGTCTACCCGGCCCTCCTGCGCTCCATCGGCCGGCGCTGGCAGGCCGACTCGCCCGCCTCGCACTGACCGCACGGGGACGGGCACAGCCCCGGGCATGAGCGCGGGCGCAGGCACAAGCGCGGACACGGGCACGGGCACGAGCACGGACGGCGGCGGCGGCGGGGTCAGTCGGCCGGCTCCGCCCAGCCGCCGGTGCTGCGGTGCCGGCCCAGACCGACCGACTCGAACTCGTCCGCCCGGCCCTCCTCGGTGCGGGCGCCGATCCGCCGCAGGGCGCGGGAGATCGGGGTGCCCTCGGCCGGGGCTGGCTCGAACTCGCCGATGGTGAGCGGGCCGAGGGTGACCGCGCCGTCCACCCAGACGGCCGCGCGCTGGGTGCCGCCGCCACCGAAGTACCGCGCCTCGACGCGGGCGATCGGACCGGCCTTCGACCAGGCGGCGAGCCGGAGTTCGAAGCCGTCCGCGGGCCGGCCGGGCCCGGCCCCGCCGCCGGGCCTGCGCAGGACGCCGTCTCCCTGGAGCGCGGTGAGGACGGCGGAGGTGACCGGGATCAGGGCCAGCCCCTGCGCCAACGGCACCACCCGGGCCGCCGGAACCTCCGCCGCCGCCACCGTCAGCAGCTCCCGTGTTCCTATCAGCGCCTGGAGTTCGTAGGACATGCCGGACATGGTGTCCCACCGCACCGACAGACGACCCGGAATTTATGATTCCGTGCCCGGTCGGAGACCGTAGAGCAGGGTAAAGACGGTCACATCCAGCGCATCCTCGGCCGCACTCGGCCCTTCTTCGTTCAGTTCGTCGAAGATTTCGGCCAGTTGGGATCGCAGCCGGTCCAGCCGGTCCGGGCTGAGCCGCAGCGCGAAGTCCGCGAACAGTCCGGACGGCGGGCCCGAACCACCGGGCGGCCGGCCGAAGTCCAGCCGACCCTCGGCGATCCTGGCGCGGAAGTCGGACCGCACCCGGTCCATCGCGGCCACGACGGCCTCGTACGCCTCGGAGCGGGCCGGGGAGTCGGCGGTGAACATCTCCGGGGCCAGCCGGATCGCCCCCTGGGCGACCCGGTAGCGGCTCTCCACGATGCCCGAGACCAGCCGGGTGCCGGCCACCAGGACCAGCCCGGCCTTCTCCAACTGCTTGATGTGCCGGTAGAGCTTGGTCTGCGGCTCGTCGAGCGTGGCGGCGAGCTCCTTGGCCGTCAGCGGACGGTCCTCGGAGGACTGCAGCGCGCCGAGGATGGCCAGGCGCAGCGGGTCGGCCAGGGCCTTGAGCACCGCGACGTCGGACACCTGGCGTTCCTTGACCCAGGTGACGGGCTGCTGCTCGCCGCTGTCGGCGGCCTCCGGTGTGTGCTCGACCACGGGGCCAGCCTTCCAGATCGGCCGCTCCGTTCGCAATCACGCCCCGGTGAGCGCTCACCACCGAGCCATCAATCACCCTTGCGAAACCAATGACGCCTACGACATCATTCATGCATACGTGAATGGTTGCGGCAATCGCGAACGATGGGGGCGGGACATGACGGACCAACCGACGACGACAGCGGCGATGGAGCACCCCGGACCGGCCGACGCCCCGCCGTCCGCGCCCCCGCCGCCCGCGCCTTCCCCCTCCGCACCTTCGTCGCCCGCACCGCCGCCGCTCGTACCGCTGCGGCGCAACCTGCGGTTCCAGGCCCTCTGGGCCGGCCAGGCCTCCGCGACCCTCGGCATGGTGATCGGCGACACCGCCTTCCCCCTGCTGGTCCTCGCGCTCACCGGCTCCTCCACCTCCGCCGGAGCCTTCGGCGCCGTGCAGATGGCCGCCACCCTGCTGCTGGGCGTCCACGGCGGCGTGGTGGCCGACCGGGCGAACCGCCGGCGGGTGCTGATCGCCACCGACAGCGCCCGGCTGCTCGCCCTCGCCAGCGTCCCGGTGGCCCTGGCGTTCGGCCCGCCGAACCTGGTCCACCTGCTGCTGGTCGCCGCCGTGATCGGCGCGACGATCGCCTACAGCGGCCCGGTCCGGCTGCTCGCGCTGCGCTCGGTGGTCCCGCCGGAGCAGCTCTCCCAGGCCCTGGCCCAGGACGAGGCCCGGATGAGCGGCGCCTCGCTGGCGGGACCGCCACTGGCCGGGTTCCTGTTCGGGCTCGGCCACGCGGTCCCCTTCCTCGGCGCCGCGCTCGCCTCCCTGCTCGCGGTGACCGCCGCCGTCGCGGTGCGCTTCCCCAGCCCGCACGAGTCCGGGGACGCCGACCGGTCCACCGGGAACAGCGCCCTGGCGGGCTTCCGCGTCCTCGCCGCCTCCCCGCTGCTGCGGACCGCCCTGGCCGTCCTGCTGGTGATCAATCTCGCCGGGGCCTCCCTGCTGCTGCCCGTCATGGTGCTGCTGCGGGAGCACGGCACCAGTGGCACCGGGATCGGCCTGGCCCTGGCCGGCGAGGCGGTCGGGGCGCTGGCCGGCACCGCCCTGGTCGCCCGGCTGCACCGGCTGGCGGGCCCCGGCGTGCTGCTGCTGGCGGTGGCCTGGAGCGCCGTACCGGTCCCGCTGGCGCCGCTGCTGCCCGGCGGGGCGCCGACCGTCTTCGTCGCGCTGTTCGTGTTCGGCGCGGGCGTGCCGACCCTGCGGGTGATGCTCGACCTGCTGGTCTTCCGTCAGGTGCCGGACGCGCTGCGCGGCCGGGTGATCGCGGCGACCATGACGCTGCTCACCGCCGGCATGCCCGCCGGGAGCTTCGTCACCGGCCTGCTGCTGGACCGGTCCTCCCCCGCCACCGCGCTGGTCGGGATCAGCACCCTGCTCGCCGCCGCCCTGCTGGCCGCGACCGCGAGTCGCACGCTGCGGCGCGCCGTGTGGCCCGCTGCCGAGTCCGCCGCATCCGCTGAATCCAGCAAGTCCACCGATTCGGCCGAGTCGGCCGACCGGCAGGACTGACGCCCCGGGTCGGCCGCCGCTCACCCGCACGGCCGTCCGCCGCATGCGGCGGGCCCGGCAACCGGGTGAACTGGCCGGGTAACGCCCGCCCCCGAGGGCTTCCCGGGGCGGGCCGCGGACCCGCCGCGCCGGACCCCGCGCCGCCCGCGCGACCAACGCGCGGCTCACGCGGCCGACGCGGCCCACGTCCTGAGTCGCTGCGGCGCCGTACCGGAGGAGGACCGGAGGAGGAGGACCGGATGCGTTCCACGGACACGCCCCCGCCGGGCCCGCGCCCACGCCCGCCTCGCCCGGTGCCGGAGCGCCCACCGCATCGCCGTCCGGATCGCGCCGGTTCCTCCCCGAGAGCTTCGCCAACTCGACGAGGAAGTGATGGAGTTGACGTGATGGAGTCCCAGCAGCGCCCGTCCGGCCCCCGAGGAGGAACCGCCGTGCCCCGCCCCTTCACCGTCGAGGACCACACCGCCCGGATGTCCCGCGCCACCGCCGAGGCGACCGCCGCCGGTCTGGCCGGCCTGGTCGTCGCGCCCGGTCCCGACCTGGCCTACCTGTGCGGCTACTCGCCCACCGCGATCACCGAGCGGCTGACCGCCCTCGTCCTCACCGCCGGAAGCGAACCCGCTCTGGTGGTGCCCAAGTTGGAGCGCCCGGATGCCGAGAAGGCGGTCGGCGCCCCGGCCGTCGGGCTGCTCGACTGGTCCGACGGCGAGGACCCGTTCGCCACCGTCGGCCCGCTGCTCGACCCGGCCGGACGGTACGGCGTCTCCGACAACACCTGGGCGCTGCACCTGCTCGGCTTCCAGGCCGCGCTGCCCGGCGTCTCCTTCGTCTCGCTCACCGACTGCCTGCCGATGCTGCGCGCCGTCAAGGACACCGAGGAGCTGGACCGCCTGGCCGCCGCGGGCGGCGCGGCGGACGCCGCCTACCGGGGCATCCTGGAGGTCGAGTTCGCCGGCCGCCGGGAGACCGACGTGGCCGCCGACCTCGGCGCGCTGCTCATCCAGTACGGGCACAGCCAGGTCGACTTCACCGTGGTCGGCTCGGGGCCGAACGGCGCCAACCCGCACCACGAGGCCGGTGACCGGGTCATCCGTACGGGTGACACCGTGGTGCTGGACTTCGGTGGCCTCAAGGACGGCTACGGTTCCGACACCACCCGGACGGTGCATGTCGGCGCGGACGTCCCGGACGAGGTGCGCAAGGTGCACGAGCTGGTCCGACTGGCCCAGCAGACCGCCTTCGAGGCGGTGCGCCCCGGGGTAGCCTGCCAGGAGATCGACCGGATCGCCCGTCGGGTGATCACCGAGGGCGGGTACGGCGAGTACTTCATCCACCGCACC
The DNA here is from genome assembly GCF_042677365.1 of Kitasatospora sp. NPDC127116. NCBI lineage: Bacteria > Bacillati > Actinomycetota > Actinomycetes > Kitasatosporales > Streptomycetaceae > Kitasatospora > Kitasatospora sp. NPDC127116. The sequence continues at coordinate 19,498 of NZ_JBHXTL010000111.1, read as the reverse complement.
GGCCACGGCATCGGCACCACCACGCACGAACCTCCGTACCTGGTCGAGGGCGAGGAACGGCCGCTGGTGCCGGGCATGTGCTTCTCGATCGAGCCGGGGATCTACCTGCCCGGCCGGTTCGGGGTGCGGATCGAGGACATCGTGACCGTCACCCCGGCCGGCGGCCGACGCTTCAACAACACCCCGCACGAGCTGGGCATCGTGTCCTGACCCGCGCCTGACCGTGCGTCGAACCACCTGTCGAACCACCAGTCGAATTCACCTGTCGAACCGGGTGTCGACCGGATCGGACGTTCTTACGATCCAGTCATATTTCACCCAGAGTCCTCCAAGTTTGGGTTGCTAGTTTCGGTGCGCATGACCAAGACCCTCCCCCCGGCCCCGCACGACGCGCGGGCCGGGCAGCCACGCCCGGTGCCTCCGCCCCGCCCACGCGTGACGGGCTGGTCGAGACTCCGGTGGCTGGCCTGGCCGCTCTACCTGACGTGCCTCCTCTGGTTCCTGCGCACCGAGGGCATCCCCGCGGCCAACGACGTGCTGTTCCTCTGGCTCATCGCCGCCCTGCTGACCGCCGCCGTGCACAGCGGGCACGGCCCCCGCGGCTTCCTCCTGGTCCTGCGCGACTGGGTCCCGGTGATGGCCGTGGTGTGGGCGTACTCACTGCTGCGCGGCTACGGCGCCCACACCCCGTGGGCCCCGCACTGGCTGCCGCAGCTGCGGTTCGACGAGGTGCTCGGCTTCGGCGAGACCTGGACCGTCCGGCTCCAGCACGCGCTCTACACCGCTGGCTCACCGCACTGGTACGACTACGCCGCGGTGACCGTCTACCTCTCGCACTTCTTCGTGGTCTTCCTGCTGCTCGCGGTGCTCTGGCGGCGCGCGCACCACCGCTTCCGGCAGCTGCTCGCCGCCTACCTGACGCTCACCTTCGCCGGCTTCGCCACCTACCTCCTCTACCCGGCCGACCCGCCGTGGCTGGTCTCCCAGGAGGGCAACCTGCCGCACCTGTCCCGGGTGGTCTGGGAAGTGATCTCGGTGAGCGGGCTGCCGCAGGCCGACTCCCTGCTGGAGAACGGCAGTCAGTTCGCCAACGACGTCGCCGCGATGCCCTCGCTGCACTCCGCCTACCCGGCGATGCTGCTGTTCTTCTTCTGGCCCACCGCCAAGCGCTGGCTGCGGGCCGTGCTGGTCGCCTATCCGCTCGCGATGACCTTCACCCTGGTCTACGGCGCGGAGCACTTCATCATCGACGTCTTCGTCGGCTGGGCCTACGCGGCCGTGGTGGTGTTCGGCCTGCGCCGGCTGCGCAACCGCCGGGCGGCCGCCGCGACTTCGGGGCCGGCCCCGGCCCCGGGCCCGGCGCAGGACACGGCCGAGCGCGCGGCCGGGCTCACCGCCGAGGACGCGGCCGAGGAGATCGCCAGGGACGCCGCCGAGCGCGCGGCGAAGGAGGCGAAGGACACGGCGAAGGACGCGGCCAAGGGCACGGCAGACTTGGCCGGGTGAATCCGAGCGCACCGATGAAGCCCACCGCCGAGCAGCTGCTGGCCGCCAAGGACACCACCATCCCGGACGTCTCCGGTCCCGGGCTGCGGGTGCTGTTCTGCGGCATCAACCCGGGCCTGTGGTCCGGCGCGACCGGCCACCACTTCGCCCGCCCGGGCAACCGCTTCTGGCCGGCCCTGCACCGCTCCGGGTTCACCGGGCGCCAGTACCGCCCGGACGAGCAGCGGGAGTTGCTCGCACTCGGCCTGGGCATCACCAACGTCGCCCCGCGCACCACCGCCAAGGCGGACGAGCTGACCGCCGAGGAGCTGCGCGAGGGCGGCGCCGCGCTGCGGGCACGGGTGCTGCGGCTGCGCCCGCGCGTCCTGGCCGTGCTCGGCATCGGCGCCTACCGGACGGCCTTCGGGCAGCGCCGGGCCGTGCCGGGGCGGCAACCGGAGGGCATCGGCGGCACCGAGGTGTGGGTGCTGCCGAACCCCAGCGGCCTCAACGCCCACTACACCCTGGACGGGCTGGCCGAGGAGTTCCGCAAGCTCCGGGAGGCCGTCGAGGACCGGTCCGTCGAGGGCCCTGCCGTCGAGGACCCTGCCGTCGGAAACCGGTCCGTCGAGGCCTGAGCCCTTACGGGGCTTGGGTCTACGGGGCTTGGGCCGTCGCGGACCGGCCGGCCGGGGGCCGGGCCGCCGACAGCCCGGCCGGCAGCGGCAGTTCGCGCAGCTCGCGGATCAGTGCCCGGACGGCGGCCGTCCCGGCCAGCTCTGGCGTGGTGACGTACCCGACCGAGCGGCTGGGCGGCCGCGGCCCGAGGTCGGTGACGGCGAGGCCGGCCGGGGCGCCGAGCAGGGCGGTCCGGGGCATGATCGCCATGCCGAGGCCCTGGGCGACCAGCGAGAGGGCCACCGTGTCGTCCTCCACGTCCACGGTCGCGGGCGGGATCCAGTCCTGCCGCTGCCACCAGTCCCGGGTGTACGAGCCGCAGTTCTCGTCCCAGTCGACCAGCGGGAGTTCGCGCGGCGCCGGGTGGCCGTGCGGGTGCGCGAGCGCGTACGACTCCTCGTAGAGCCGCACCGCGACCAGGCCCGGGGCGGGTGGCGGGCCGCCCGCGTCGAGCGTCGCCAGCCCGAGGTCGGCGCGACCGTCGGCGACCTCCCCGGCGGTGCCGCGGCCGAGCTCCCGGACGATCCGGACGTGGGTGCCGAGCCCGGGGTGGCGCTCGGCCAGCCGGGCCAGGACGGGCGGCAGCAGGTGGGCGGCGGCACTGCGGAAGGCGGCGATCCGCAGGGTTCCGGTCAGCGGCCCGTCCGCTCCCGCGCCGCGCACCTCGGGGCCCATCGAGTCCAGCAGCCGCAGGATCCGGCGGGCGTACGCCACCGCTCGCGCGCCGCCCTCGGTGGGGCGCGCGCCGTGGCGCCCGCGGTCGAAGAGCACCGCGCCGAGCTTCCGCTCGCAGGCGCGGACGGCGTGCGAGACGGCGGACTGGGTACTGCCCAGGCGTGCGGCGGCGGCCGTGAAGCTCCGCTCCTCCTCGACGGCGACCAGGGTCCGCAGCTCGTGCGGGGCGAGATCGGTCATGCGGCCGAACCTATCCCGCGATCCATCGATCCTGCTCATGGATGCCGCCGTTCCATCGACCGGCGCCCCTGCCCGGCGGCTCCCGCGCTTCCTACGGTGATCACGTCCGCCCGTCCCCACCCGCCCGGAGCCCCGATGTCCCGCCCCACCACCCGCGCCGTCCACCTGGTCTCCCGCCCCGACGGGGCGCCGACCGCCGCGAACTTCGCCTTCGTCGAGGAGACCGTCCCGGCCCTCGCGGCGGGCGAGGCCCTGGTCGAGAACCTCTACCAGTCCGTCGACCCGTACATGCGCGAGGAGATGGAGGAGGGCGGCTGGGAGCTGCACGCCCCGCTGGAGGGCCGCGCCCTCGGCCGGGTGGTGGAGTCCCGGGCCGACGCCCTGCCGGTCGGGGCACTGGTCCAGCACCGCCAGGCCTGGCGCGCCCACGCGGTGGTCACCGCCGAGCGGGCGAGCCTGCTGCCCGATCTCGCCGGTGTCCCGCTCAGCTCCCACCTGTCGGTGCTCGGCGGCACCGGCCTGTCCGCCTGGGTCGCGCTGACCAGGATCGCCCGGCTCCAGCCCGGCGAGACGCTCTTCGTCTCGGCGGCCGCCGGCGGCGTCGGCACCGCCGCCGGACAGCTCGCCCGGCTGCTCGGCGCCGGACGGATCGTCGGCAGCACCGGCTCCGCCGCCAAGGCCGCCCGCCTCACCGAGCGGCTCGGCTTCGACGCCGCCTTCGACTACCACGACGGCCCGATCGCGGACCGCCTGCGCGAGGCCGCCCCCGAGGGGCTGCACGCCTACCTGGACAACGTCGGCGGCGACCACCTGGAGGCCGCCATCGGCGCCCTGCGCGAGCGCGGCCGGATCGCCTGGTGCGGCGCGGTCGCCCAGTACAACCGGCTCGGGAACCCGCCGGCCGCCCCGCGCAACCTGTTCGACGTGGTCGGGAAGAGCCTGCGGCTGGAGGGCTTCCTGGTCCGCGACCACCTCGACGCCCGGCCGGAGCTGTACGACTTCCTGGTCCCGCACCTGCGCTCGGGCGCCGTCGTCCCGGACGAGACCGTCGTGGACGGCTTCGACCGGGTGGTGGACGCCTTCCTCGGCATGCTGCGCGGCGCCAACACCGGCAAGATGCTGGTCCGGATCGCCCACTGACCCGGCGCCGACCGGCCCGGCCCCCGACCGGCCCGCCACGCCCCGCCGCCGACCGGCCCACCGTGCCCCGCCGGGCGGCCGTCGCCCGGGCGGGACACGGTCCGGCAGCCCCGCCCGGGAAGGAGTCACTCCGGCAGGACGGCCAGGTCGAGCGCGGCCAGCCGGGCCGGGTCGGCCACCACCTCGTAGCCGGCCACCCGGCCGTCCGCGACCGCCACCCGCAGCACCAGCCGCAGCCGCCCGTCCGGGGCGATCAGGATGCCGGGCGCCCCGTCCACCAGGGCCACCGCGCCGTAGCGGGCCCGGCGGCCGAAGACCGTGGTCTCCCGGGCGACGGCCCGCGCGCCCCGGGCCACCGGGTCGCGGCCGGGCCCCAGCGCCGCCGGATCGGCCCGGCGCACCACGTCGGGAGCCAGCACGGCCAGCAGGTCGGCCAGGTCCCCGCCCCGGGCGGCGGCCAGGAAGGCCTCCACCACCCGCCGGTGCCCGGCCAGCGGCTCCGGGGGCAGCGCGGCCGTCCCGCGGACCCGCTGCCGGGCCCGGCTGGCCAGCTTCTTGGCGGCCACCGGGGTCCGTCCGAGGATCGGCCCGATCCGGTCGAAGGGCACCGCGAAGCCGTCGTGCAGCACGAAGGCGACCCGCTCGGCCGGGCCCAGCCGGTCCAGCACCACGAGCAGCGCCCGGCCCACCGACTCGACCAGCAGCGCCTCCCGCTCCGGCTCCGGGCCGCCGCCCGAGCCGTCCGGCAGCGCCTCGTCGGTCGGCTCCTCGCGGCGCGCGGCACGGGCCCGCAGCAGGTCCAGGCAGATCCGGGAGACCACCGTGGTCAGCCAGCCGGGCAGGTTGCCGATCTCCGCCGGGTCGGTGCGGACCAGCCGCAGCCAGGCCTCCTGCACGGCGTCCTCGGCCTCGCCGGTCGAGCCGAGCATCCGCTGGGCGATCGCCCGCAGCCGGCCGCGCTCGGCCTCGAAGCGCTCGGCGTCCACGCGCTCGGAGTTCACGCGCTCGGCCTCCGGGCGTCCCGCCCCCGAGGCCGCTCCCCCGCTCCGCGCCCGCCCGTCCGCCGCCCCCGGCATCGCGTTCCGGTCCATCGGTCACCTTTCCTCGGCGCGGCTCGTCACCGCTATGACGATCCGTCCCCCTCCGAGGTGACCAGGAGACCGCCATGACCTCCACCACGCTGCTCCACCTGGATTCGAGCATCAGCCCGTCCGGTTCGGTGAGCCACGCCCTGACCGCCCGCTTCGCCGACGCCTGGCGCGCCCGCCACGGCGCCCGCGTCCAGCACCGGCACCGCGACCTCGCCGCCGACCCGGTGCCCCCGGTGCGCGCCCCCTACGACGCCCTCGGCCGCCGCACCGAGCGCAAGGGGGTGCTCCCGCTGGACGACATCGGCCGCCTCGCCGAGGGGCCGGACGAGGCGCGGGAGTGGGCGCTCAGCCGTCCGCTGATCGAGGAGCTGCGGGCCGCCGGCGTCCTGCTGGTCGGCAGCCCGATGTACAACTACACCGTCTCGGCCGGCCTCAAGTCGTGGATCGACCGGGTCGCCTTCCCCGGCGTCCACCACGATCCGGAGACCGGCGAGCCGCTGCTGCGCGACACCCGCGTGGTGGTCGTCGCGGTCCGCGGCGGCGGCTACGGGCCGGGCACGCCGCGTGCCCACTGCGACTTCCAGGTCCCGTACCTGCGGGCGTACTTCGACCGGATCGGGGTCGCGGCGGGGCACCTGCACGTGGTCACCGCCGAGCTCACCCGGGCCGCGGACATCCCGGCGCTGAACGCCTTCCAGCCGCTCGCCGCCGAATCCCTGGCGGCGGCCGAGGCCGCCGTCGACGAGCTGGCCGCGACGCTCTAGGGTCCCGCGGCCGCGGCGGGGTGACGCTCCGGAGCCCCGCCGGCTACAGCGGGGTGACGGCCTTGAGCACCACCAGCAGGGCCACGGCGGCGTTGAGCGCGCACAGCGCCGACGCCGCCGTACCGATCGCCGCGACCATCGCCGCCAGGCCGGCCGGGGTCTTCGCCGGCGGCCAGTTGCGGGAGGTCGGCACCGGGCCGAGCAGCGCGGCGACCCGGCGCGGCACCGGGCCGGCCGCCGCGGCCGGGGCGGCGAAGGCCGCGAAGCCGGGGGCCGGGGCGGCGTGCGAGACCAGGGCCGCCCGGGCCACCGCCCGCGCGGTGATCCGGCGGTCCCCCACGGCCTGCGCCGAGTCCTCGTCCGCCCACCGCTCCGCGCTGTACGCCACCGCGTCCTGCAGCGGCCGCAGGAACGGGTTGACGCAGGCGGCGAGCTGGGTGGTCAGCAGGTACCGGTGGTGGCGGTGGCGCAGGTGCGCCCGCTCGTGGGCGAGCAGCGCCTCGCGCTCGTCGGCGGCCAGGCCGGCCAGCATCCCGGTGGAGACCACGACCCGGCCGGGCGAGCCGGGCAGCGCGTAGGCGTACGGGCTCCGGTCCTGCAGCACCGCGAGGTCGCCGGCCGGTCCCGGCCCGACGGGCAGCCCGCTCAGCGCCCGGCGGGCCCGGGCCCGCACCCGCAGGTGCCGCACGACCGTCCGGGCGCAGGCGAGGACCACCAGGGCCAGCAGCCACATCGCGGCCGTGCCGACCGTCTCGTGGTAGGGCAGCGCGGCCCGCACCTCCGGGTCGGACCAGCTGTCCGGCAGCGGGTTGCCGGGGATCTGCGCGGTGCCCACCACGCCGATCAGCCCGAGGCAGAGCGCGCTGCACACCGCCATCACCGCGCTGATCACGGTCATCAGCCGGGCCGCGCCGCGCGGGTGCAGGTGCTGTTCGGTCAGGCGCGCGATCGGGACCGCGGTGAGCGGCAGGACGAGCGGGAGGAAGACGAAGAGGCCCACGGGTCAGCTCTCACGGTCGGGCGCTGCCGGATCGGCGGACGCGGCGTCCAGCAGCGCCCGGAGCAGTTCCTCGTCGTGCGGCAGCAGCGCGCTGACGAAGCTGGCCAGGACGGCGTCCCGGTCCGCCTCCCCGTCGAGCATCCGGCGCATCCGCAGCGCGGCCAGCCCGGCGGCGTCCGAGGAGGCCTGCCACAGGTAGGAACGGCCGGAGCGGGTCCTGGTCACGGCGCTCTTGGCGTGCAGCCGGGACAGGATGGTCATGACCGTGGTGTAGGCGAGGTCGCCCTCCAGGCGTTCCTGGACCCATCCCGCGGCGGCCGGGCCGGGCGCCTGCTGGAGCACCGCGAGCACCTGCGCCTCCAGCTCGCCCTGGCCGCGGCGCCGGGCCGGCGCGTCCGCGGCCGCCGGGGCGTGCCTCTCGTCTGCCATGACGGCCCACTCCCTCCGGATGCCTCGCCCGGACCGACGGGCACGGGTTCATCCTAACGAGCGAGGGGCCGCGCCGAACCGGTCGGATCGGGGGTTCGGGAACGCACGGCGCAGCCCTGCGGCGCCCGCGGGTCAGGTCCTGGCCCGCTGGGTCACCGCGATGCAAACCAGCACCACCACCGCGGTGACGGGCGCCGCGGCCGGCAGCCGCTCGCCGAGCAGCAGCACCGACCAGACCAGTGTCAGCAGCGGCTGCGCGAGCTGGAGCTGGCTGGCCCTCGGCACCCCGATCGCGGCCATCCCCCGGTACCAGAGCACGAATCCGCCGAGCTGCGAGACCGCCGCCGTGTAGGCCAGCCCGGCCAGGGCCTGCGCCCCGAGCCGCACCGGCTCGGTGCCCAGCCCGAGCGCCGCGGTCAGCAGCGTCGCGGGCAGGGCGGCCACCACCGCCCAGGCGATCACCTGGGCGCCCGGCAGGTCCCGGGAGAGCCGCCCGCCCTCGGCGTACCCGGCGGCGCAGAGCAGTACCGCCGCGAACAGGTAGAGGTCGGCGACGGTCGGCCGGCCGTGGCTCTGCACCAGGGTGAAGGCGAGGACGGCGGCGGCCCCGGCGAGCGCCGCCGCCCAGAACGCCCCGGACGGCCGGCGGCCGGTGCGCAGTGCCGCGACCGTCGCCGTGGCCAGCGGCAGCACGCCGATGACCACCGCCGAGTGGGCGGTCGAGGAGGTGCGCAGGGCGAGCGTGGTCAGCAGCGGGAAGCCGAGGACGCAGCCGCCGGAGACCACCAGCAGTCCGGGCCAGTGCCGCCGCTGCGGCAGCGGGGCGCGGACGGCCGCCAGGTGGAGGACGGCCAGCAGGCCGGCGAGGGCGCCGCGCAGGCCGGTCGCGGACCACGGGCCGAAGCCGGTCAGGGACCACGCGGTGGCCGGGAAGGAGAGCGAGAAGGAGGCCACGGCGAGGGCCGCGAGGGCGGTGCCGGAAGCGGGGGCCTGGCGAGGTGCTACCGCCCGAAGCCGGGTAGCGCTATCTTGTGCCGTCATGAACGAGCGTAGCAGTGTGACCGAACTCGCCGACATCCTGCGGCGGGAGGTCGAGCGCTACCCGGAGGGACGGAAGCTGCCTTCCAGCCGGGCGCTGGTGGACCGTCACCAGGTCAGCCCGGTGACGGTCTCCCGGGCCATCGCGGTGCTGGTGGCCGAGGGGCTGGTGGTCTCCCGGCCCGGCGCCGGGGTGTTCCGGGCGGCGGCCTTCGCCGCGGCCCCGGCCGTCCCCGCCGCGCCGTCCGGCCGCACCGGCGACCTCTCCTGGCAGCAGATCGCGCTCAGCGCCGACTCCGGCCCGCGCGACCTGCTCGCCGCCCCCGTGTTCGCCACCCTCCGGGTGCCCCCGCCCGACGTCGTCGACCTCAACAGCGGCTACCCGCACGCCTCGCTGCTGCCCGAGCGGCTGCTCGCCGCCGCGCTCGCCCGGGCCGGCCGGCGCCCGGGCGCCTGGGACCGCCCGCCCACCGACGGCCTCACCGAACTGCGCGGCTGGTTCGCCCGGGACATCGGCGGCCACGGCGGGCCGATCGGCGTCGGGGACGTCCTGATCACCTCCGGCGGGCAGAGCGGGCTGACCGTCGCCATGCGGGCGCTCGCCGCGCCCGGCTCGCCGGTGCTGGTGGAGTCGCCGACGTACACGGGCATCCTGGCGGTCGTCCGGGCGGCCGGGCTGCGGCCCGTCCCGGTCCCGGTCGACGCCGACGGCCTGCGCACCGACCTGCTGGCGGACGCCTTCGCGGCCACCCGGGCACGGGTCCTCGTCTGCCAGCCGCTGTTCCAGAACCCCACCGGGGCGGTGCTGTCGCCCGAACGGCGGAAGGAGGTGCTGCGGATCGCCCGGGCCGCCGGGGCCTTCGTGGTCGAGGACGACTTCGCCCGGCTGCTGGTCCACGCGGACGCCCCCGCGCTGCCGCGCCCGCTCGCCGCCGACGACCGGGACGGGGTCGTGGTGCACCTGCGCTCGCTGACCAAGGCGGCCTCCCCCAACCTGCGGGTCGGCGCCCTCACCGCGCGCGGACCGGCGCTGGCCCGACTGCGGGCCACCCAGGTGGTGGACAGCTTCTTCGTGCCCCGGCCGCTCCAGGAGGCCACCCTGGAACTGGTCGCCGACCCCGCCTGGGCCCGTCACCTGCGCACGCTCGGCGCCGAACTGCGCGACCGCCGCACCGCCGCCGCCGCCGCCCTGCACCGCGAGCTGCCCGGCGTCCTCGGCACCCACCGCCCCGGGGGCTACCACCTGTGGCTGCGCTTCCCGGACGGCGTCGACGACACCGCCCTCGCCGCGGCCGCGCTGCGCGCCGGCGTCCAGGTCTCCCCCGGCCGCCCCTACCACCCCGCCGAACCCCCGGCCCCCCACCTGCGCCTCAGCTACGCCGCGGCCGAGAGCCCCGCCCAGGTCGCCGAGGGCGTCCACCGCCTGCGGCTCGCGTACGAGGAGGAGACGGGCTGACGCCGGACGGCGGTGCGCTACCGCCCGTGGCCCGCCATCCGCTCCAGGCGGGCGACCCGCTCGGCCATCGGCGGATGGGTGGAGAAGAGCCTCGCGCCGGCCTCGCCGGGGCGGAAGGGGCTGGCGATCATCATGTGGCTCGCGGTCTGGAGCTGCGGCTCGGGCGGGAGCGGCAGCCGGCGGGTGCCGGCGTCCAGCTTCCGCAGGGCGCTCGCGAGGGCGAGCGGGTCGCCGGTGATCCGGGCGCCGTCGGCGTCGGCCTGGTACTCGCGGGAGCGGCTGACCGCCATCTGGATCAGTCCGGCCGCGAGCGGGCCGAGGATCATGATGGCGAGCATCCCGAACAGCCCCGGGCCGTCGTCGTCCTCGCTGCGCCCGAACGGGATCAGCCAGGCGAAGTTCACCAGGAACATCACCACCGAGGCGAGCGCCCCGGCCACCGAGGAGATCAGGATGTCCCGGTTGTAGACGTGGCTCAGCTCGTGCCCGAGCACGCCCCGCAGCTCGCGTTCGTCCAGGATCCGCAGGATGCCCTCGGTGCAGCAGACCGCCGCGTTGCGCGGGTTGCGGCCGGTGGCGAAGGCGTTGGGCGCGGGGGTCGGGGAGATGTAGAGGCGGGGCATCGGCTGGCGGGCGGCGGTGGAGAGCTCGCGGACGATCCGGTACAGCTGGGGCGCCTCGAACTCGCTGACCGGCCGGGCCCGCATGGCCCGCAGCGCGAGCTTGTCGCTGTTCCAGTACGCGTAGGCGTTGGTCCCGAGGGCGACCAGCAGGGCGATCACGAAGCCGGTGCGACCGAAGAGGCTTCCGATCACCAGGATCAGCGCCGAGAGGCCGCCGAGCAGGACGGCGGTCCTCAGTCCGTTGTGCCGGCTGTGCACGTCAGGCCCTCCAGTGGTGCGGTGGGGAAGCCCTTTCTGCCTCGTCCCTCGTGCCCGGTCAACGGGCGGGGCCGAGGGCCTTGTTCCCTTGTGACCCGACACGGTGACCGACGCGACACCGCAGCCCCGCACCACCGGCGCGGCCGCGACGGCCCCGGGCCGCACCACCGGCACCGCCGTGACACCCCCCGGACCGCACCCCCGGCGCACTCCGGCGCCCGCTCAGAACAGCGAGCCGCCCGCCACCTGGAGGACCAGCTGCGGCGCCACCGAGAGGACCACGGCGGCCGAGGCGGTGAGCCCCAGCGTCGCGGTGAGGCCCACCGGCAGACGGCGCCCGGCGGCGGCCTCCGCGAGGGGCTCCTCCCCCGCCGGGGCGAACAGCCGGGCCGTCCACAGCAGGTAGTAGTACAGGGCGATGACCACGTTGACGGCCATCACCACGGCGAGCCAGCCCAGCCCGGCGTCGACCGCCGCGCGGAACACCACGACCTTGCCGAACAGGCCGATCACGCCCGGCGGCAGCCCGGCCAGGCAGAGCAGGAAGAAGGCGAGCGCCAGCGCCGTCCAGCGGTTGCGGGCGAACAGGCCGCGGAAGTCGTCCACGCTGGTCCCGGGCCGGCGGCCGACGGCGGCGACCACCCCGAAGGCGCCGAGGTTCACCACGCCGTAGATCAGCGCGTACGCGGCGGTGGCACCGAGCGGGTCGACGCCGGTCGGCGCGTAGCCGGCCGCGGCGAGCGGCACCAGCAGGTACCCGGCCTGGCCGACCGAGGACCAGGCGAGCAGCCGCACCGCGCTGTACCGGGTGTCGGGGCGCTGGCGCAGCGCGCCGACGTTGCCGGCGGTCATGGTGACGGCGGCCAGCACCGCGAGCACCAGGCCCCAGGTGTGGGCGTACGGGCGGAAGGCGACAGTGGTGGCCAGCGCCAGCCCGGACAGGCCGGCCGCCTTGCCGACCACCGAGAGGTAGCCGGCCACCGGCAGCGGCGCGCCGGTGTAGGTGTCGGGCACCCAGAAGTGGAACGGGACGGCGGCGACCTTGAAGGCGAAGCCGACCAGGGTCAGCACCGCGCCCGCCTCGGCCAGCGGCTTGAGCTGCCCGGGCGCGTGCTCCAGGCCCTGGGCGACGGCGCCGAGGTGCAGGCTGCCGCTCGCCGCGTAGACGAAGCCGACGCCGAGCAGCATCACGGCGGTCGCGGTCACCGAGGAGACGAAGAACTTGAAGGCGGCCTCGGCGCCCCGGCCGTCCCGGCGCAGCGCGACCAGGGCGAAGGCGGGCAGCGAGGCGACCTCCAGGGCGATCACCATGGTGGCGAGGTCGCGGGAGGCGGGCAGCAGCGCGGCGCCGGTGGCGCTGGAGAGCAGCAGGAACCAGTACTCGCCGCGCGGCAGCCGCTCGTCCTCCACCGTGTGCGCCGACAGCAGCGCCGCGATCAGCGCGCCGCCGAGGGCGAGCAGCTGGAACACCAGGGCGAAGTGGTCGGCGACGTACGAGCAGCCGCCGTTGTCGGACCCCCCTGCTACGTTCTGCACGCAGAAGGTCGCTCGGGGTGATCCGCCGGTGAGGGGGAGGAGTGCGATGAGGGCGAGGGCGAGTCCGGCCGCGGTGAGGCGGCCGAGCCACTTCTTGTGCCGCTCGGGCAGGAACAGGTCCGTGAGCAGCACGGCGAGGGCGGCCACGGCGGCGATCAGCGGCGGTGCGATCGCCACCCAGTCCACGGACTGGATCAGGCTGCCCGGGTTGGCTACGGCGAGGGAGGTCACAGTGTGCTGCCCCGTGGAGTGAGGTCCGAGTGCGGCGGTCTGGGCTGCGAGCACGGTCAGCCACCCCCGAGGAGGTGCTTGACGGCGGGATCGGAGAGGCCGAGCAGCAGCGCGGGCCAGAGGCCGGCGAGCAGCGTCAGCGCGGCCAGCGGCGTCCAGCTGACGGCCTCGTACGGGCGCAGGTCGGCGAGCTCGGCCACCGGTGCGGGCTGCTCGGGGTCCCCCATGCAGACGCGCTTGACCACGATCAGGAGGTACGCGGCGGTGAGGAGGGTGCCGAGGCCGGCCAGGACCATGTAGGTGACGAACGCGGGGCGCGACAGGCCGTCGGCCGGGTCGAACGCGCCGAACATGGCGAGCAGCTCGCCCCAGAAGCCGGCCAGGCCGGGCAGGCCGAGGCTGGCGACGGCGGCGAAGGCGAGCAGCACGCCCAGTCGCGGGGCCCGGCCGTACAGGGCGGCGCCGGTGGCCCCGGCGAGGGTGTCGAGGTCGGCCGTGCCGTAGCGGTCCTTGAGCGCGCCGACGACGAAGAACAGCAGGCCGGTGATCAGACCGTGGGCGATGTTGGCGAACAGCGCGCCGTTGACACCCACCGGGGTGAGGGAGGCGATGCCGAGCAGCACGAAGCCCATGTGGCCGACGGAGGAGAACGCGATCAGGCGCTTGAGGTCGCCCTTGGCGCCGGGGCGGCAAAGCGCCAGGCAGGCCAGGGAGCCGTAGACGATGCCGACGGCCGCGAAGGCGCCCAGGTAGGGGGCCAGCGTGGTGGCGCCCTCCGGCACGACCGGGAGGAGGACGCGGACCAGACCGTAGGTGCCCATCTTCAACAGCACGCCGGCGAGCAGCACCGAGCCCACCGTCGGGGCGGCGGTGTGGGCGTCCGGGAGCCAGCTGTGCAGCGGCCAGGCCGGGGCCTTGACCGCGAGCCCGACCAGGATCGCCAGCGCGGCGACCACCTGGGTGGTGTGGCTCAGGCCGCTGCCGTGCGCGGCGGCCAGGGCCTGCATGTCGAAGGTGCCGGCCTTGCTGCCGATCAGCAGGAAGCCGAGCAGCATCACGGCCGAGCCGAGCAGCGTGTAGAGGATGAACCGGTTGGCGGCCGGCACCTTCGCGCCGCTCCCCCAGCGGGCGATCAGGAAGTACATCGGGATCAGCACGATCTCGAAGGCCAGGAAGAAGAGCAGGAGGTCCAGCACCGCGAAGGTGGCGAGCATGCCGACTTCGAGCAGGAGGAACAGCCCGACGAAGGCCTGGGCCGACGGGCGAGGCTCATCAGGGGCTCCGCCCCCGGCGTCCCCGCCCGGCAGCCGCTTCTCCGAGTAGAGCGCGCAGAGGAAGGTGAGCAGCGCGGTCAGCACGATCAGCGGCAGCGAGATGCCGTCCACCCCGAGGTGGAGGCGCACGTGCAGGGCCGGGATCCAGGACACGTCGGTGGTGGCCTGCATCCGGGCGGGCTCGTCCTGGTCGAAGCCGGCCGCGAGGGCGACGGTGAGCAGGAACACCGCGCCGGTGACGACGGTGTTCAGCCGCAGTGCCCGCCGGCCGGCCACGGCCCGGTCCGGCCCGAACACCGGCGCCAGGGTGAGTGCGGCGCCGAGCAGCGGCAGCACCAGGAGGGCGATGAGGACTGCGTTCATCGGGGGCTCCCAGCAGCGGTCGAGGGGACGGAGGTGGAGGACAGCAGCACCGGCTACACCGCCACCAGGACGGCCAGCAGGACGACGGCGGCCAGCAGGGCGCTGAGGTAGGTCTGCGCGTTCCCGGTCTGCGCGAGCCGGACGGCCCGGCCGAGCAGGTTGGCACCGATGCCGCTGCCCTGCACGTAGCCCTCGACGACCTCGCGGTCGAGGAATCGGACCAGCTTGGCGGCGGCGACCACCGGGCGGACGAACAGCGCCCGGTACAGCCGGTCGACGCCGAAGCCGTGCCGGGCCGGGCCGAACAGCGAGCCGAGCAGGGTGCGCCCGGGGTCGGCGACGATCACCTCGGTGGCCGGGGCCCCGCCCTGCCCGGGCACCCGGCCGGCCGGTGCCGGGCGGCCGGTGCCCAGCCGGGCGGCCGCCGAGCGCCAGGCGCCGTACGCGGCGAGCGCGCCGACCACGGCGAGCCCGGTGCCGGTGACGGCGGTGACGGCGGAGGGCCGCAGCGAGCCGCCGTCCAGGAGCGCGGGCAGCCAGTCCGAGCGCACGCCGGCGATGCCGAAGCCCATGGTCGGCACGGCCAGCACCCACAGCGGCCAGCGCATCGCGGGCGGCTCGGCCGTGGCCGGGTCGGCCTCGTCGAGCTCGGGCGAGTACGGCGCGCCGGCCTCGTGGTCGGCCACGACGGTGCCCCGGTCGGCGGCGGGCAGCACCTTCGGTGCGGCCGCGGCGGCCCCGGCCGGGCTGTGGAACGCCACCAGGAACAGCCGGGCCGCGTACGCGGCGGTGAGCAGCGCGGTGAGTCCGGCGGAGATCAGCACGATCCACCCGGCCGCCTGCGGCACCGCCGAGGCCGGGCCGAGGCCGTTGGTCAGCGCCTCGCCGTTGGCGGCGTGCTCGGCGGCGGTGAGCACCGCCTCCTTGCTGAAGAAGCCGGAGAACGGCGGCAGCCCGATCAGGGCGACGAGCGCGATGCCCATCGTCCAGTAGGCGTCGGGGACGCGTTTGCGCAGCCCGGGGATGCGGGACATCGCGGAGATCGAGTTGGTGTGCGCGGCGTGGATCACCACACCGGCGGCCAGGAACAGCAGCGCCTTGAACGCGCCGTGGCTGACCAGGTGGAAGACCGAGGCCTCGCGGTCACCGGAGGCCAGCGCGCCGGCCATGTAGCCGAGCTGGCCGACGGTGGAGTAGGCGAGCACCCGTTTGAGGTCGTCCTGGGCGAGCGCGCAGAGCGCCGAGCCGATCATCGTCACGGCGGCCATCACCGCGAGCACGACCAGCGCCGCGCCCGACAGCAGGAAGACCGGCAGCAGCCGGGCGACCAGGTAGATGCCGGCCGCGACCATGGTGGCGGCGTGGATCAGCGCGGAGACCGGGGTCGGGCCGGCCATCGCGTCCGGGAGCCAGGTGTGCAGCGGGAACTGCGCGCTCTTGCCGGCCACGCCGGCGAGCAGCAGCAGGGCGGTCAGCGTCGGGTGCCCGAGCCGGCCCTCCGACGCGGCCGCCAGCACGTCCGGGATGCGGAAGCTGCCGGCGTCCGCGCCGAGCAGGAAGATCCCGAACAGGAACGGCACGTCACCGAGCTTGGTGACCAGGAAGGCCTTCAGCGAGGCCGAGCGGGCGTCCGCCGTCTCCCAGTGGTGGCCGATCAGGAAGTACGAGCACAGGCCCATGACCTCCCAGCCGACCAGCAGCACGATCAGGTCGCCCGAGTAGACCACCAGGAACATCGCCGCGGTGAACAGCGAGACCAGCGCCGCGTAGGACGGGTAGCGCGGGTCCTCCTTGAGGTACGCGGTCGAGTAGACCTGGACGCAGGTGGCGACCAGTCCGACCAGCACCGAGATCAGCGAGCTGAAGCCGTCCAGGTGGAGGGCGAGGGCGATGTCCGGGCCGCCGGTCGGGGTGAGCCGGGTGGCGGCGTCCAGGGTCTGGCCGGTGCCCAGCTGGAGGGCGACCACCAGGGCGAGCACCGCCGAGACGGCGACCGGGACGACGGCCAGCGGCCGGGCCAGCCCGGGCGCCTTCCGGCCGACGGCCAGGGTCGCGGCGGCGCCGAGCGCGGGCAGCGCCGGGACGAGTACGGGAAGGGCGAGGTTCATGCGGCGGCCCGGCCCTTCAGTGCCTCGGCTCCGGCCGGCGCCCCGGTGTCGACCGGTGTCCCGGCGTCGACCGGCGTCTCCTCGACGGCGAACGCCTCGGCCGGGTCGCCGAGCGCGGTGGCCCGGTCGATGTCCGCGGTGCCCCGGGCCCGGACCAGCAGCAGGACGATGGCGAGCCCCAGTCCGATCTCGGCGGCGGCGACGGTGATGGTGAACAGGGTGAGCGCCTGTCCGGCGTGCAGCGAGTCGCGCAGCCAGGCGTCGAAGGCGACCAGGTTGAGGTTGACGGCGTTGAGCATCAACTCGACGGACATCAGCACCAGGACGGCGTTGCGCCGGGCGAGCACGCCGTACACGCCGACGCTGAACAGCAGCGCGGCGAGGACGGCGGGGTAGGCGAGGTGCATCAGCCCTCCTGCTCAGAGGTCGACTGCTCGGAGGTCGCCTGCTCGGAGGTCACCGGAGCCGGCTTCGGCGCGGTCGCGGCGACCGTCCCGTTGGACCCGACCGGCCGACCGGCGCGCAGCCGGCCCGCCCGCGGCGCCGGGACCCGCCGCTTGGAGCCGCGCGACAGCACGATCGCGCCGACCAGCGCCGCCAGCAGCAGCACGGACAGCGCCTCGAAGGGCAGCACCCAGTGCCGGAACAGGCTGGCCCCGGTGACGGCGGCCGAGCCGCCGCCCTGGCCGAGGTCGATCCAGGAGGTCCGGAAGGCGTCGACGACCAGCGTGACCAGGGTCCCGGCCGCGGCCAGCGCCACGACCAGGGCCACCCAGCGGTTCTTGGAGTCGGCGTCCGGCGAGCGCCCGATCGGCGCCTTGGTGAGCATCAGCCCGAACAGCACCAGGACGACCACCGAGCCGAGGTAGATCAGCACCTGCACCCAGGCGATGAACTCGGCCGTGAGCAGCAGGAACTCCACCGCCAGCCCGCCGAGCGCGACCACCAGCCAGAGCGCGGCGTGCACCAGCTGCCTGGTGGTCACCGAGACCACGGCCGAGCCGAGCACGGCGATGCCGACCAGCAGGAAGACGATCTCCTGGCCGGTCGGGGACAGGAACGAACGGGCGGCCGGCTCCAGGGAGCCGGTCGCCGCGAGAAGCGTGGTGGCACCGGTCACGCGTCGTCACCCTTCTCGTCGGTGGCCGATTGCGCGGCCGCCGCGGCGGCCGCGGCCAGCTTGTCCGCCGCCTTGCGCGCGGTGGCGATCTCCTTGGGCTCCTCGGCCGCCGGGTCCAGCGCCGGCGGCGCGGGGACGGTCCACATCCACTCGCGGAGCTTGTCCCGCTCGTGGGTCAGCTCGTGGATGTCGGTCTCCGCGTACTCGAACTCCGGCGACCAGAACAGCGCGTCGAAGGGACAGACCTCGATGCAGATCCCGCAGTACATGCAGAGCGAGAAGTCGATGGCGAAGCGGTCCAGCACGTTGCGGGTGCGGGCCCGGGCGTTCGGCTCGGCGGCCGGCAGCGTCTCCTTGTGGGAGTCGATGTAGATGCACCAGTCCGGGCACTCGCGCGCGCAGAGCATGCACACCGTGCAGTTCTCCTCCAGCAGCGCGATGACGCCGCGCGAGCGCGGCGGCAGCACCGGCTGCACGTCGGGGTACTGCGCGGTGACGCTCTTCCTCGTCATCGTCCGCAGCGTCACGGCCAGGCCCTTGGCGAGGCCGATACCGGGGAAGCTCATGAGATCGCCACCTTGATGATGCCGGTGAGGGCCAGCTGGACCAGCGCGAGCGGGATCAGCACCGTCCACGCGAAGCGCATCAGCTGGTCCTCGCGCAGACGCGGGTAGGTGACCCGCAGCCAGATGACCACGAAGGCCAGCGCGAAGGTCTTGAGGATCATCCAGAGCCAGCCGAGCTGGTCCGGCAGCGGTCCGTGCCAGCCGCCCAGGAAGAGCACCGCGGTCAGCGCGGACACCACCAGGATGCCCACGTACTCGGACAGCAGGAACAGGGCGAACCGCAGACCGGTGTACTCGGTGTACGCGCCGAAGATGATCTCCGAGTCGGCGATCGGCATGTCGAACGGCGGGCGCTGGAGCTCGGCCAGACCGGCCGTGAAGAAGACGAACGCGCCGATGACCTGCCAGGGCAGCCAGTACCACTCCCAGGCGTCCACGATCCCGGGCAGCGACAGCGTGCCGGCGGCCATCGCCACCGAGGCCGCCGCCAGCACCATCGGCAGCTCGTACGACATCAGCTGCGCGGCCGTGCGCAGGCCTCCGAGCAGCGAGAACTTGTTCGCCGAGGCCCAGCCGGCCATCAGCTTGCCGATCACGCCGACGCCCATCACGGCCAGCACGAAGAACAGGCCGGCGTCGATCGCCTGGCCGACGAAGCCATTCGGGCCGACCGGGATCGCCAGCAGCACGAAGAGGTACGGCAGCAGCGAGACGGCGGGCGCCAGCTGGAAGATCCGGCGGTCCGCCCCGGCCGGGACGATGTCCTCCTTCTGCGCGAACTTCACGCCGTCCGCGACGAGCTGCGCCCAGCCGTGGAAGCCGCCCGCGTACATCGGGCCGAGCCGGCCCTGCATGTGCGCCATGACCTTGTGCTCGGTCTGGCCGATGACCAGCGGGAAGACCAGGAAGACGACGAGGGTGGCGACGCAGCGCAGCACCGTGTCGAGCAGGTTCACGCGCCGTCTCCGTCCTGGTCGGCCGCTCCGGCCGAGGTCTCGTCCTTCTGCTCGCCCGGTTCGCCCGGTTCGCCCGGCTTCTCGCCCGAGGGCTTCTCGTCGTGGGCGGGCACCGGGTTGTGCCAGGGCGCGTCGGAGGACCGGGGCGCGTCGGAGGTCCGGGGCCGTACGGGAGCCGCGGGCTCGGCCGTCGGTTCGCCGGCCGTCTGGCTGGCCGACCCCTCGGACACCGACCGGGTCCGCCGCGGGCGGTCCGCCCGCACCGGCGGGGCGCCCTCGGCGGCGGGAGCGGCAGGAGCCGCAGGAGCATCGGGAGTGGCGGGAGCTTCGGGAGTGGCGGCGGCATCGGCACCCGCCTGGCTGGCCGACCCCGCGGACACCGACCGGGTCCGCCGCGGCCGGTCCGCCCGCACCGGCGGTGCACCCTCGGCGGCGGCAGCAGCACCGGCAGCGGCGGCACCGCCGGC
>NZ_JBHXTL010000110.1:28780-33354 GCF_042677365.1 Kitasatospora sp. NPDC127116 | reverse complement strand
GTCTCGGCGAGGGGGATGGTGAGGGCGAGGCAGACGGCGCGGGCGGAGGGGACGGGTTTGTGGGTGCGGCGGGCGAGGAGGGCGTAGGTGTCGGCGGGGGTGCGGCCGCGGGAGAGGGCGTGGCCGGCGAGGGTGGTGAGGTGCATGGGGGTGTGCTTTCAGGCGGTGACGAGGGCGGGGCTGGGGGAGGGGGCGACGAGGGCCCAGACGTACTTGCCGATGCCGCCGGGGAGGGAGGTACAGCCCCAGCGTTCGGCCAACTCGTTGACGAGGAGCAGGCCACGCCCGTGCTCGTCGTCCGGCGAGGAGGCTCGGAGGGACGGGTGTTTGGTGCCGGCGTCGTGGACTTCCAGGCGCAGGCGGGAGCCGGTGACGGTGAAGCGGACCTCGATGTGGCAGTCCTCGGGGGCGTCGGAGTGCTGGACGGCGTTGGCGAAGAGTTCGCCGAGGAGCAACTCGGCGGTGTCGGCGTAGCGGTCGCCGGCGGGGAGGGCGGAGAGGTACGCGCGGAGCAGGTAGCGGGCCAGGGGCGTGGACTCGGTACGGGAGTCGAGGCGCGCGACGAACATGCGGGGGCGGCGGTGGGTTTTGAGCATGGGGGAGTGCCTCAAGGGAGGATTGCGTGCGAATGGAGTGCGTCGTGCGGTGCGCTACGACGCCGACTCGGGGGTCTCGCTGAAGTGAGGGCCCGGACCGCAGCGATGGCGGTCCGGCCTCGGGAGTGTCGGCGTGATCAGCCGACCGGGACCGGGACGCCCCGGACGAGGAGGGGGAGGCCGTCGCCGTGCTCCCAGGCGTCCCAGGCGTCCTCGACACGGCGGCACTGGTCCTCGGCCATGAGGTCGCGGAGCTGGTGACGGGGGACCCAGTGGAGGGCGCGGAGTTCTTCCGGGGGCTGGTGCTGGCTGGCGGTGTTGGCCTGCTGGGGTGTGAGCTTCCCGCCCGCGTAGACGAGGTTGAGGCCCTCGGGGAACTCGGCGGCGGGCATGTAGTCGATGGTGAGGACGGTGCGGAGGGGCAGGACGAGGCCGGTTTCGGTTTCGAGGTGCCGACGGGCCGCGAGGTGGGGGAGCTCGTCCTGCTCGGCGCTGCCGCCGGGGAGGATCAGGCCGTCCATGTAGACGGGATCGACGAGGAGAACGAGCAGGTCGCCCGATCCGTCGGGGTTCTCGCGCAGGGCGAAGATCTGCTGACCCGACCGGCGGGCCGGGGGCTTGCTCATGATGCGGGTCCTGCTCAACTCTGCTCCAGGTAAGAGGGGTTGATGAAGGGTGGCAGCGCCCGCCCGTCGACGGGCGGGCGGTAGGCCTTCCCGGGCGTGACCTCCACGACGATGCTCCCGAGCGGATCGCCGTTCTCCGTGCTGGTGAAGTCCAGTGCGAGTTCGTGGAGTTGAAAGCGAGTCTCGGGATTTCGTGCGTGGTGCAAGAGGTCTCCGCCGGTTGCTCTGCGCTCCCGACGAATCACCGGGTGTAGCCATAGTGGCCCCTTGCCCGCTACGATCGGAAGGCTTTCCCACTTGACAGTTCCCCCGTGTGGTATTCGCGCAGCAGTGGAGGCCTGACGATGCGTGAGTCTCAGCTGGATCCATCGGCCTCGCCCCTCAAGGCGTTCGGGGCCCAACTGCGCAAGCTGCGCAAGGCAGCAGGCTTGACGCAGACCCAGCTCGGCCAGCGTACAAACTTGAGTGATAGTCAGATTTCGAACCTCGAAAGAGGGACACGCAATCCCACGCTTGACTGGGTTCGTAAGGCTGACAAGGTCATCGATGCCGGTGGAACATTGGAACTGACGTACTGGAGCCTGAGCCGGTCGTCGTTGCTGGAAGGGTTTCCCGAGTACGCGGCGCAAGAGGCGAAGGCTCAGGGCATCTCCCACTTCGAGCTGGGCGTCGTGCCCGGCCTGGCTCAGACCATGGAGTACGCCAACGCCTTTGCGTCCGCAGCCGTGCGGCGCGGCAGCATTACCGAGGAGCAGGCAGCAGATCGGCTCGACTTCCTGGCCACACGGCAGAAGCTGCTCGACCAGCGGTCGGTTCCGCGCCTGCACTTCGTCCTGGATGAAGGTGCGCTCCTGCGAAGGGTGGGAGGGCCCAGGGTCATGGCGCGGCAGCTGGCGCACCTTGAAGACCTCGCGAGTCGTCCGAACGTCACCATCCAGGTGGCGCCGTTCTCACTCGCAGAAGAGCTGCCGTTCACCATGATGGTCACGCTGCTTACCCTGGTGGATCGATCACTCCTGGCATACTCGGAGTGCCAGCTGCGCGGCTTCCTCGCGCGAGACGCTGATACGGCCCAGGCCTGGGAACGGGACTACCATCAGCTCCAGGTGGAAGCGCTGTCGAAGGCCGCGTCACTGGAGATGATCCGCAAGCAAGGCGTGAGAGGAACGTCATGATTTCCCCTGTAGACCTGTCAGACGCCGCATGGTTCAAGAGCAGTTACAGCAATAATGGCGGGTCTTGCGTCGAGGTGGCTCCCGACTTCCCCGGCCTGACTCCTGTCCGTGACTCCAAGGACCCTCAGGGCCCGGCTCTCGTCTTCCCGGCCGAGTCGTGGAAGTCGTTCGTCGCGGCTGTCCGCAGCGGCGAGTTCGGCGACGTCTGAGCCCGAGCCCGAAGGAGGCGGCCCCCGCTTGGGGGCGGTTTCCGGGGGCATGGCAGCACGTGGCCGGCCGGCCAGGTCAGGCTGCGAAGAGGTATTCAGGCGCTCGGCTGGGGTTTCCCAGCCGAGCGTTTTTGTGCAAGCGGGGGAGGACACGGAAGCTCAAACGGCCGAACACTGTCTTCGAGGCCGGATTCCCCGACATGCCTGCCATCGTTGACCAGCCGACAGATACGGTGTCAGGGCTGATCGACCTGGGGAGCCTCGATATGGACCCATCCCGGCGCGGAGTCATCACGGCCAGCCTCTACTCGGTGGCCCTCACGATTCCAGGCTGGCCCGACCTGGTGGGCCGCTTCGAGAAACTGCGAACCAACCCGCACCTGCGGATCGGCATGGCGGAGGTCCACGCGGTTGCCGCGATGACCGAACGGATCAGCGACCTGGACGACCAGTTCGGCGGCCGGATGGCCCGCCCGATGGCCGCCTCGTTCATGGTCAACACGATCGCCCCGTACCTGCGGGCGGACGCCACCGAGGACGTCCGCAAGGCGATGCTGTCGGCCGCCGCCGACCACTGCTACCTGACCGGCTACATGGCCATGGACGAACGCCACGATTCCCTGGCCCAGCGCTACTACATGAAGGCTCTGGAACTGGCCGGGCACGCGGGCGACCACCTCACGTACTGCACCACGCTGCGTGGCATGAGCGTGCAGGCCGTCGACCTCGGCCATGGCGACACTGCTCTACGGTTCGCGGACGCAGCCTCAGCCGCTTCGCCGCAGGCCGGCCCCCGGATGAGGGCCTTCCTTGCCGGCCAGCAGGCCCACACCACCGCCCAGACCGGAGACAAGGCCGGAGCCCTCCACCACCTGCGGATAGCGGAAGTCGCGATGGAGCAGGCCGAGTCCAAAGCGAAGGCTTTCGGCTCCTACGATCCGTCCTCCCTGGCGTACCACGAGGCCAAGGTCCGCTGGGAACTCGGGGACAAGACCGGCGCCATCACCGCGATGGAGGCGTCCGACCGCCTGCGGTACTCCGTGTACGTGCGCAACCGGGTGCGGATGACCGGCATGCTCGCAGAGTGGAAGCTGCAGGCCGGCCGCCTCGAAGAAGCCTGCGCGGACTGGCACCGAGCTCTCGACGACTACCCGACCATCCAGTCCGGCCGGGCCGACGACCGCTTCCGTTCGATGCTGGCCATGATCAAGCCCCACCAGCGCAACCGGCATGCACGAGACCTGCGTGACCGTGCTCAGCTGATGACCAAGGCAGCTTGACCTGGATCGAGGCTGTCCCCGGGCACCGGTGCCCGGGGACAGCCAATCAAGCAGACGCTCGGCTGGGCTTGCCCCCAGCCGAGCGTTTTTGTGTGAGCGGGGGAGGGCACGGAAGGGCTGTGAGTGCTATGGAACTTGACCTGGCCGATGCCAGATGGCGGAAGAGTACGTGCAGCAACAATGGGGGTAACTGCGTTGAGGTCGCAGCGGACTTCCCGGGTCTTGCTCCCGTTCGTGACTCGAAGGATCCTCAGGGTCCGGCCCTGGTCTTCCCGGCCGAGGCCTGGGTGTCGTTCGTTGCCGCTGTCCGCAGCGGCGAGTTCGGCCAAGTCTGAGAGGGGCGTCATGACCGACGGCGTAGATCTGTCCGGGACTCGGTGGTTCAAGTCTTCCTACAGTAATAACGGGGGTGACTGCGTCGAGGTGACACTGGACTTCCCCGGCCTGGCTCCTGTCCGTGACTCGAAGGACCCCGACGGCTCGGCGCTCGTCTTCCCGGCCGAGGCCTGGGTGTCGTTCGTTGCCGCTGTCCGCAGCGGCGAGTTCAGCGAAGCCTGAGAGGATGACCATGCACGACGGCACTGCCCTCGACCAGGGCTGCTACGGCTGGGTCAAGTCCAGCTACAGCAGCAGCGAGAACGGCGACTGCGTCGAGGTCGGCCGGACCGCGGCCGGCACCATCCCGGTG
>NZ_JBHXTL010000110.1:0-28681 GCF_042677365.1 Kitasatospora sp. NPDC127116 | reverse complement strand
GCGCGACACCAAGCAGCACCGGCGCGGCCCGGTCCTGGAGTTCACCCCTGCGGCCTTCCAGAACTTCCTCGACGCCGTCAAGGCGGGTGAGTTCCTGGTCCAGCCGTAGCGGTTGGCTCCCGGCTTCCCCGGCCTGGCTCCCGTCCGTGACTCGAAGGACCCCGACGGCCCGGCGCTCGTCTTCCCGGCCGAGGCCTGGATGTCGTTCGTCGCCGCTGTCCGCAGCGGCCAGTTCAGCGAAGCCTGAGAGGATGACCATGCACGACGGCACTGCCCTCGACCAGGGCTGCTACGGCTGGGCCAAGTCCAGCTACAGCAGCAGCGAGAACGGCAACTGCGTCGAGGTTGGGGTGACCTCGGCCGGCACCATCCCGGTGCGCGACACCAAGCAGCACCGGCGCGGCCCGGTCCTGGAGTTCACCCCTGCGGCCTTCCAGAACTTCCTCGACGCCGTCAAGGCGGGTGAGTTCCCGGTTCAGCCGTAGCGGCTGGCTCCCGACTTTCCTGGCCTGGCTCCTGTGCGTGACTCCAAGGACCCCCAGGGCCCGGCTCTGGTCTTCCTGGCCGAGGCCTGGATGTCGTTCGTCGCCGCTGTCCGCAGTAGCGAGTTCGGCGACATCTGAGACGGGAGGCGGTCCCCGGAAACATGGCGGCACGTGGTTGGTTGCCGTCCGAGTCGAGGCTGTGAAGAGGTAGTCGGGCGCTCGGCTGGGGGTTGCCCCAGCCGAGCGTTTTTGTGCGCGCGGGGGAGGGCACGGAAGGGCTGTGAGCGCTATGGAGTTCGACCCGGCCGACGCCAGGTGGCGGAAGAGCACGTACAGCCAGCAGGGCGGCAACTGTGTCGAGGTGGATGATGCACATCCAGGCAGGGTCCGTGACTCCAAGGATCCTCAGGGCCCGGCGCTTGTCTTCCCGGCCGAGGCCTGGGTGTCCTTCGTCGCGGCTGTCCGCAGTGGCGAGTTCAGTGAAGCCTGAGAGGGGCGTCATGGCCGACGGTGTAGATCTGTCCGGGGCTCGGTGGTTCAAGTCTTCCTACAGCGGCAACGGTGGACAGTGCGTCGAGGTGGCTCCCGGCTTCCCCGGCCTGGCTCCTGTCCGTGACTCGAAGGACCCCGACGGCCCGGCTCTGGTCTTCCCGGCCGAGGCCTGGATGTCGTTCGTCACCGCTGTCCGCAGCGGTGAGTTCGGCGACATCTGAGACGAGGTCGGTTTCGGGGCATGGCGACACCTGGCCTGCGGGCCAGGGGTCAGACCGTGAAGAGGCAGTCAGACGCTCGGCCGAGGTTCCTCGGCCGAGCGTCCTTGCGCGAGCCGGGGGGGAGGGCGCAGCCACCACAGACGGTTCGTCGTCGGCAGCGCGTAGGTGGCCGGGTCTGTCACGGTCGGCACGATCCGCGACGGACGTCCCTGGCGGGGGAGATCGGCGCCGATCTGCCACCTGTCAAGCATCTTTGATCCTGAGTCACCTCTTCGAGTGAATCGAATCACGCGATGGCAGTACACGGAGGGGCCCGCATTGATCATGAATGCGCGCGACCTACCAAGCCACCGTGAAAGGCGTTCCACAGATGAGCATCTCCGAAGACGGCCCCACCCCCTTCACCGCAAGCCAGTTGACGAAGCTTCAGGATTCCGGCATCTATGCCTCGGGCACGCAGCTCTCGCCCGACGCCGTCAACCTGGCCGAGGCCCTTGTCGCCACGCTGGCGGGCTCCGCCGAGCAGCCGCTGCTGCCCGCCGAGCTGCAGGAACTCGTCACCCAGGTCCAGGCGAAGGCGACCATCGGCCTCCCGAGGATCACCGCGGACGACGGGGTGAGGCTCTCCGCGTTCACCATCCGGCTCAAGACCGACGAGCCGCGCCCGGTGGTCATCGTGCCGGCCGGGTGGACGCCGCTCGGCTGGACGCTCTTCACCTACCTGTACCTGCGCCTCGCACTGCGCGGCTACCACGTACTCGCCTACACCCCGCGCGGCATCGGCCAGACCTTCCCGATCCCCGGCGGCGGGTTCATCGACGCCCCGTTCACCTCCGGTGGCACCGTGGACGTGGGCGGCCCGTCCGACTGGGCCGACGGTTCCACGGTGATCGACTACGCGCAGCAGCACTTCGCCCCGAGCCGCGTCGCCTTCCTCGGCGAGTCCTACGGCTCCGGCATCAGCCAGCTGGTCGCGGCCCACGACCCGGCGGGACGCGTCGACGCGGTGGTGGCGCTCAGCACCTGGGGCGATCTGGCCGATTCGCTGTACCTCAACGAGACCCGGCACCTGGCCGCCGTCGACGCCCTGGTCGCGTTCACCGGCGGGCCGGAGGAGCGCAAGTTCGACCCGGCCACCCGCCAGATTCTCGCGGACTTCCGCGACGGCACCAACCTGGACGAGGTGGTGGCCTGGGGGAAGGAGCGCTCGCCCGCCTCCTACGTCGACCAGACCAACGCCCGCGGCATCCCGACGTTCTACTCCAACACCTGGCACGAGACGCTCTTCCCGGTCAACGAGGCCGTGGAGCACTTCGAGCGGCTGACCGTCCCCAAGCACCTGAACCTGTGGATCGGCGACCACGCCGCCCCCGAGGGTGCCGGGCTGACGGTCCCCGGCCCGAACGCCCCCGTCGACGAGGCCCTCGCCTGGCTCGACCACCACGTCCTCGGCGTCGCCAACGAGGTGCCCGGCTGGGAGCCGGTCAAGAGCCAGGTGATGTTCGAGCCCACCGTCCGCGAAAGCCGTGCGAGCTGGGCCGATGTGACCACGAGCACCGAGAGGCTGTACCTGGGCGGCGCGAAGGGCGGCCAGGACGGGACGCTCGGCACCGCCCCGGCCGCCGGGTGGAAGGCCTCGTTCACCACCGGCGAGCTCACCGAGGCCACGGCCGTCGACGACCTGCTGACCACGGGCCGGCAGGAGTGGAAGGGCAACCCGAAGACCTACGCCACGGGCAAGTTCGACCGCCGCTACCTCGCCACCTGGACCTCCCCCGCCGGAGCCCGGCGCGTGCGCGGCATCCCGCGCGTCCAGCTGACCGTCACCCCCGCGGGGAAGAGCGCCACCGTGGTGGCCTACCTCTTCGACCTCGCCCCCGACGGCACCGCCCGCATCATCACCCACGAGCCCCTCACCCTCACCGAGGCCACGGCCGGCCAGGCCGTCCAGGTGTCGTGGAACCTTCAGGCAGCCGCCTACGACATCGCGGCCGACCACAAGCTCATGCTCGTGATCAACGCCAAGGACAAGCTCTACTCCGACGCCAACGCGCCCCTCGCCACCCTGACCGTGGGCTCCACCACCGGCACCGAGGCACACCTCGACCTGCCCCTCGGCTGATACCGGGCCCCGCGCACACCCCCCCCCCCCCCCCCGCGCCCGGGGCCCCCCCCCCCCCCCCCCCGCGGGGGGGGGGCCACGCCGGCACCGCCCCCACCCCCGCCGGCCCGCCCGGAGCCGAAAACCGGTGCCGTCCGCCCGCCCGATGGAGCAGCATGACCCCTGTGTCTGATACCTCCATCCTCACCCGCACCGAGGCCGCCGAGCGCCACCGCCTGCTCGACGTCCGCACCGTCCGCCTCGACCTCGACCTGACCCGCGGCCGGGAGGTGTTCGGCTCCACCACGGTCATCCGCTTCGCCTGCACCACCCCGGGCGCCGCCACCTACGTGGACGTCAAACCGGCCGCACTCCACCGGGTGCTGCTGAACGGCCGCGAACTGGACGTCACCGCCCTGCGGGACGGCCGCTTCCCGCTCACCGACCTGGCGGCCGACAACGAACTCACCGTCGAAGCCGACATGGCCTACTCGCACACCGGCGAGGGCATGCACCGCTTCACCGACCCCGCCGACGGCGAGGACTACGCCTACACCCAGTCCTTCCTCGACGACGGCCCCCGGGTGTTCGCCTCCTTCGACCAGCCCGACCTCAAGGCGCGGTACACGGTGTCCGTCACCGCGCCGCAGCAGTGGACCGTGGTCGGCAACAGCCTGGGCCGCCAGACCTCGCCCGGCCGCTGGGAGTTCGACCCCACCCCGGCGATCAGCAGCTACCTCCTCGCCGTCGTCGCCGGCCCGCTGCACTCGGTGCGCGCCGAGCACGACGGGATCCCGCTCGGCCTGCACTGCCGCCGCTCGCTCGCCGCCCACCTGGACGCCGACGCCGACGAACTGCTGGAGATCACCCGGCAGGGCTTCGACCACTACCACCGGGTCTTCCGGCACCGCTACCCCTTCGACAGCTACGACCAGTGCTTCGTCCCGGAGTTCAACGCCGGCGCGATGGAGAACCCGGGCTGCGTCACGCTGCGCGACGAGTACGTCTTCCGCTCCGCCGTGACCGACACCAGGCGCGAGGAACGCGCCATGGTGGTGATCCACGAGATGGCGCACATGTGGTTCGGCGACCTGGTCACCATGAAGTGGTGGGACGACCTGTGGCTGAACGAGTCCTTCGCCGAGTACATGGCCTACAGCGTCACCGCCGCCTCCACCCGCTTCACCGGCGCCTGGACCGGCTTCGCCGCCGACCGCAAGCCCTGGGGCTACGACGCCGACCAGCGCCCCTCCACCCACCCGGTGGCCCCCGAAACGGTCGAGGACACCTCCCAGGCACTGCAGAACTTCGACGGCATCTCCTACGCCAAGGGCGCCGCCGCCCTGCGCCAACTCGTCGCCTGGCTCGGCGAGGAGACCTTCCTGGCCGGGGTCAACGACTACTTCGACGCGCACGCCTTCGGCAACGCCACCCTCGACGACCTGCTCCGGTCCCTGACCACCGCCAGCGGCCGCGACGTCCACGCCTGGGCCGACCGCTGGCTGCGCACCAGCGGCGTCGACACCCTGCGGGTGACCGACGGCCGCATCGAGCACACCTCCGCCGACGGCGCGCTGCGCCCGCACCAGCTGACCGCGGGCCACTACCGGCGCACCGCCGACGGCGCCCTGGAACTCGCCGAGCGCGTGCCGCTCGACCTGCCCGGCCACCTGCTGGGCGACCTGCCCGGCGACGGCGCCGTGCCGCTGGACCCGCCGGCCGACGGCACCGAGCTGACCCTGCTCAACGACACCGACCTCAGCTACGTCAAGATCCGCCTCGACCCCGCCTCCTGGCGGACCGCGCGCTCCTCCCTCGGCGCCGTGCCCGAGGAACTCGCCCGGGCGGTGCTCTGGGGCGCCGCCCGCGACCAGGTGCGCGACGGGGAACTCGCACCCGGCGAGTACCTGCGGCTGGTCGCCGACCACCTGCCCGGCGAGACCTCGGTGCACCTGGTGGACGCGGTGCTCTCCTTCGCCCGCGACTTCGTGGCGGACTGCGCCGTGCCGCCCGCCGAACGGCCGGCCGCGCTGGCCGAACTGGCCCGGGTCTGCCGCACCCTGCTGCGGCGCACCGAGGGCGAGCCGGACCGCACCGGCCTGCGCCTGGTCGCCGTACGCGGCGTGATCGCCACCGCCGCCGACGAGAACGGGGCCGCCGAACTGCGCGACTGGCTGGCCGCCGGCACGGTGCCCGGCGGGCCGGAGCTCGACCCCGACCTGCGCTGGCAGCTGCTGGCGCGGCTGTGCGTGCTCGGCGCGGCGGGCGAACCGGAGATCGCCGCCGAACTCGCCGCCGACCCCAGCGACACCAGCGAGCAGGGCGCCGCCCGCTGCCGCGCCGCCCTGCCCGACCAGGCCGCCAAGGAGGCCGCCTGGCAGGCGCTGTTCCACGGCGAGCTCTCCAACTACCTGGCCGCCGCCACCGCCAAGGGACTGTGGCAGCCCGAGCAGGCCGAACTGCTCGACGACCTGACCACGCGCTACTTCAAGGAACTGGGCCCGGCCGCCGCCCGCCGCGGCCCCGCCCTGGCCCGGGTGCTCACCACGGCGGCCTTCCCCGCCTTCGCCGCCACCGACCGGACCGTACGGGCGGCCGAGGCCTGCCTCGCCGACCCGGACCTCACCGTGGCGACGCGGCGCGGCCTCGTCGACCAACTGGACACCCTGCGCCGCGCCGCCCGGGCCCGCGCACTGACCGGGCAGTAGAGCCCGCCAACCGGGCGGTCACCAGCCCCGCCCGTGACTGCCCCACCACCCGCAAGAACCCGCAGGCCCGGACCGCCACAACGTGCGGTCCGGGCCTGCGGGTTCTTCCGGTCAGGGCTGCTGCCGCTTCCGGTTCCCGTCGCCCTGCTGCCGCCACGACGGCTCACCGAGGACCGGTGCCGGTCGCCGTGCGTGTGCAGTCCTCACGAATGCCGTACCGGGCCGAATGGCTCCGTCCGCATCGGCAGCACGCCGTAGTCCGTCAACTCGATCGGGTTCGAGAACTCCTGTCCGCTGTTCGGCCCGGTCATGTCCTCTCCGCGCAGGTACCGGCAGAACCATTCCGCGAATGTCAGGTCGTAGCGTTGACATCCTCTCCGCCCTAAAGGACGGAGATTCCCGCCTGCCTGCCGGTGGTCACCGGCCGGGGCTTCGAGTGGGTTCCTGTTTCTTCGCGCTGCGCCGGGACGAGTCCCGGTCTTACCCGCGCTCCGCAGGCTGATACCGCCAGTCCGGCGGCCTTGGCGACGTTGACCGCCGCGTTGATGTCCCGGTCCAGAACGGTCCCGCAGGCTCCACATGTCCACTCGCGGACGTTGAGGGGCTTGGGGCCGTCCTGGACGCCGCAGGCCGAGCAGACCTGAGACGTGGGCTCGAACCGTCCGATGCGGTGGAACACGCGCCCGTACAGAGCGGCCTTGTACTCCAGCATCGCGGTGAAGGCCGACCATCCGGCGTCGTGTACGGACTTGGCCATGCGAGTGCGGGCGAGGCCCTTGACCGCAAGGTCTTCCACTGCAACCGCTTGGTTCTCGCGGATCAGCTTGGTGGAGAGCTGGTGGTGGAACTCGCGTCGCGCATCGGCGGTCCGTGCGTGGGCGCGGGCAACCTTGATCTGGGCCTTCGCCCGGTTCGCTGATCCCTTCGCCTTCCGGCTCAGGTTCCGCTGCGCCTTCTTGAGCCTCTTCTCCGCCCGGCGAAGGAAGCGCGGGCTTTCGATCTTCGTGCCGTCGGACAGGATCGCGAAGTGGGTCAGGCCCAGGTCGATGCCGACCACGCCGTCCGTATCCGGCAGCGTCTCGGGGTCGGTCTCGACCACGAACGAGGCGAAGTAGCGGCCTGCACTGTCCTTGACCACGGTCACCGTGGACGGGGTCAAAGGCAGGGAACGGGACCACTTCACGGCCACGTCGCCGACCTTGGGAAGCCGGAGCTTTCCCCCGGTTGTGATCTTCCACCCGGCGTTCGCGGTGAAGCGGATCGCCTGACGGGTGTCCCTCTTGGACTTGAAGCGGGGTGCGCCCATGCGCGGGCGCTTGCCCTTGAGGCCGTCGAAGAAGTTCCGGTAGGCGGTGTCCAGGTCCCGGAGGGACTGCTGCAACACGACCGATGAAACCTCGGCGAGCCATGCCCGCTCGGGGGTCTTCTTCGCGGCGGTGAGCTGCTTGGACAGCTCACCCGACGCAACGAACGGCAGCCCGGCGGCGCGGGCGGTCTCACGGACGCGGAGCGCGTCGTTGAAGACAACCCGAGCACACCCGAACGCCCTCGCCAACTCCATGCGCTGACCGGCGCTCGGGTACACGCGGAAGCTGTACCGAAGCTGCATGTCAATCACCATACCCTTTGGTTTATGTCACCACGATGGAACCCCAATCCCGATGTCCGCACCGGGCGTCACGTCGTCTACAACCTGCATGTCCACTTGGTTTTTGTCACGAAGTACCGACGCAAGGCAATGACCGACGCCATGCTGACGCGATGCGAAGAGATCATGCGGGAGGTATGCGCCGACTTCGAGGCCGAGCTGAAGCAGTTCAACGGCGAGGACGACCACGTGCACCTCCTGGTGCACTATCCGCCGAAGGTCCAGCTCTCCAAGCTGGTCAACTCCCTCAAGGGCGTCTCGGCCCGGCTGCTGCGCAAGGAGTACGACACGCACGTGCGCCGGTACCTGTGGGGCGGACACTTCTGGTCCGGCTCCTACTTCGCCGGGAGCTGCGGCGGCGCACCGCTGACCGTGGTCAAGCAGTACATCGAGAACCAGAAGCGGCCCGTCTGATCGTTACCCCGAGGCGCAGCGAACTCCGGCGCTCCGCGCCTCCGGGCCAAGGATGGCCTTCACCCCCGCCCTGAAGGGCGGAGCACTGGCCAAGATCAGAGGTAGAACTCGTCGTCGTGGCCGACGTAGACCACGATGCACCAGCCGTACCCGGTGCCGGTGCGCAGCAGGAACACCGCTTCCCCGTGCGCGGTCGGCGTGATGGGGATCAGGCCGTCCGGCGCGCCGAACCCCAGGGGTGCGGGGAATCCGGGGAAGTTCTCGTCCGTGAACTCGCAGTCCTGGTAGGCGACCACGGTCTCCCGTATGTACGTGCCCAGGTCCCACCCCTGCGCGGCTGGGCCCCTCAGCGAGATCGACCGGCCGATCTCGATCGGCGCGTAGTGCTCGGCCAGGGTCTTGAAGTCTCCCGGCAGTTCCACGCCCAGCTCGGCTTCCAGCCCGTGCCAGCACTCCGCCGGCACACCGGGCCCACTGGGCGGCCCGATGATCCCGCGTATGTCTTCCAGAAAACCAATCACGGGTCGGCTCCTGTCGACTCGGGGCAGTTCGCGGTCCCCTCGGTGGTTCCACCCGTGGGGCTCTGCATGATCACACAGTGCTCGGACACTTCGGTTTCGAGCGGGAATGTCGGCCGCTGGACCATTCGGGCGATGCGCCCCTCCTTGTCCCCCGGCGGCGGGTTTGGGGTGTTCGGGGTGCCGGAATCCTGCACTCCAGGATCCGGCTCTCCGTACGAAGGGAATCGATGCCATGAAGAGCATCACGCAGAGGGTGCTGCTGCTCTCCGCAGCCACCGCCACCGCCGCCGCAATCAGCGTTGTTCCGGTACCCCTCGCCCAGGCCCGCACCGAACTGGTCACCGCCCCTCAGCTCGGCGTCCAGTTCAACCCCGATGGCGACCCCGGCCAGTGCGGTGGAAGAACGGGCGAACAGTGGAAGGACGACTTCGGCGTGACCGAGGCGATCCGCTTCGACACCGACTCCCGCCCCGGCGGCTGTCTGCTCGCATTCGGTATCTACGATCCGGACGATCGACTGGCAGGTTCGTCCGTCACCTACACCTTCAAGGTCACCCCCGGCGGTGATCCCGCCCAGTGCGGAAACCCGGGCACCCACCAGGTGCCGATCCGGACGACCCGGACCTTCGGCCCCAGCATCCGGATCGACACCGACAACCGGCCGGGCGGATGCGATCTCACGTTCGCCCTGTCGAGTTCCACCATGAAGATGGGAATCAACTTCTACTCGGACGGCGACCCCGCCCAGTGCGGGAACGCCGGCCCGGACTACGGCATCTTCAGCTCCGTGGACAACTTCAGCTCACCCACCATCCGCATCGACACCGACGACCGGCCCGGCGGCTGCGGGCTCAAGCTCCGGCTGGAGTAGCTTCCGGCCTCAGGAGGACATCTCATCGCCTTCGCCGGGGTCGCGGCAGCCCCCGTCCGCACCCGCGGGCTCCCCGAAATGAGATGTCCTCCACGAGGGCCACAGGTCGGGCTCCAGCGCCCGGCCGATGCACTCGTCGGCGTCGGGGCCTCTCCCGTCAGGACGGCGGCCGGGAACTCGGTCGTGCCGTCGGGCGCAGTTCGGGTGCAGGTGTCTCCCCCGGGCACTAGGGTCGCCTGAGTGTCAGGGAATTACCGGCACTTGACGTCTCATCAGATTCACCGAAAGGGGGCGGGGGTGGCGACGGTCAATGCGGGCCTTCCGCGCGGGTTGCACATCGTGGTGTTCCGGATCCTGCGGATACGCCTGCTGTTGGTCGTCATCGTCGCGCTGGCTCTGTTCCGGGTGCTCTCGGTGGTCCAGGCGCTCATCGCCGCCCTGGCGGTCGCGGTGGTTCTGATCGCCGCGAGGAAGGCGGTGCTGAAGGCGCTCGCCCCGAGGTTCAGTGCCGTGTGCCAGGTCCGGGTGGGCGACCGGCCCTTGCTGGCCTTCGCGGGCTCCCAGCGGGTGATCAGGGTCGGCGACCCGGACACGGGGGACCTGGTCGTCTTCCTGAAGGGGCACGGAGGGTGGGTGAACGCCCTGTGCGAGGTGGAGGTCGGCGGCCGGCCCCTGCTGGCCTCCGGTGGGGACGACCGGACGGTACGGCTCTGGGAGCCGGGCACGGGCAGGCAGGTGTCCGTCCTCAAGGGGTCGCGGGCCGCCGTGCGCGGGGTCTGCCAGGTGCGGGTGGGCGACGGAGTGCTGCTGGCCGCCGGCGGGGACGACGAGGCGCTCCGGCTGTGGGAACCGGGCACGGGCGAGCCGGTCCGGGTCATCTCGCCCGGCGCCGGCGGGGTCATGGCGGTGTGCGCGGTCCGCTCCGAGGGCAGGGACCTGCTCGCCTCCGCCCACGGGGACCGGACGGTACGGCTGTGGGAGCCGGGCACGGGCGAGCAGGTGCGGGTGCTGACGGGCCACGACGGCTGGCCGACGGCCCTGTGCCAGATACGGGCCGCGGACGAGGTCCTGCTCGCTTCGGCCGGCATCGACGAGAAGGTGCGACTGTGGAACCCGGGCACCGGGGAGCAACTCCACGTCATGGAGGACGACTTCGGCTGGCTGCACGCCCTGTGCCAGATCGAGGTGGGGGAGCGGTACCTGCTGGCCTCCGGCGGCGACGGGCCGGGCGTGAAGCTCTGGGACCCGACCACGGGAGAGCGGGTGGGCACGGTGGGCGGCGCCCAGCACTTCCTGGGGCCGTTCGGCTGCGGCTGGGTGCGCGCCCTGTGCCAGATCCAGGTCGACGGCGAGCCGCGGATCGCCACCGGCGGATACGACAAGCGGGTGGAGACCTGGCGCCTCACGGGACAGAACACCTAGGGCGCACCCACCGGCCCCCCGAGGGGCCGGGCCCGCCCCCGCGTTTCTCCCCCCGCCGACCCATGGCCGTGCGGGGGATACCTATGCCGGTGGACGCCGGTGGACGCCGGTGGGTCGACTTAGGTCGACGACGCCGGCTTCACATGCAGTCGGATGACTGATGCCTCCGCTGGGCCCTCGCCGCCACAGTGGTGTTGCTCCGCGAGCGGAACGCCGGAGCGCCCCCTGGGCAGTTGAAGAGCAGCAGAGGAGATCATGATGAACCTGCGGAAGACGGCGATGAGGCTCGGCGTGGGTGTCGCCACGGTGGCCGGGGTGCTCGCCGCCACGACGACGAGTGCGAGTGCCGACATCCTCACCTCGATCGAGACCGGCCCCGGCAAGTGCCCCGCCAACTGGGTGTGCCTGTGGAGCGAGAACAACTACATCGTGGGCAACCCCAAGGGCGGGGTCGACTACGGGGCGGTGGGCGCGAACGAGAACATCGCGGACCTGGGGAAGTTCAAGTTCGAGAGCAAGCTCTGGCGCTGGAAGGGCATGGCGGACGAGGCCTCCTCGGTCGTGAACAACACCGGGAGCAGCATCTGCTTCTACGAGCACACCAACTACGGCGGCCTGGAGTTCAGGATCGGCCCCTGGGAGAAGTGGGCCTCGGTCCCGTCGTGGATCAACGACAGGATCAGCTCCTTCAAGTTCTGCTGACCCCTGCGTTCCCCCTTCCCCTTCCCCCTTCCCCTCTTCGACCTGAACGGATCGTCATGAAGCTTTCCAGGAACCTGGCCAAGCTCGGCCTGAGCGCCGCCGCCGCTGTCGGTTTGATCGTGACCGGGGCGACCTCCGCGAGCGCCACCAATGTCTACGACATCGGCCACGGGGCCGGGTCGTGCCCCAGCGGCTACGTCTGCCTGTGGTCGGAGGCCAACTTCATCCGCGGCACGACCGTCAACGACAACAAGTTCGGCTCCTTCGCGTCGAACCAGAACACCGGCGACATGGGCAAGCTCCAGAAGCGCGACTCCGGTGGGGACAAGGGGATGCAGGACATCACCTCGTCGGTGCTGAACAACACCGGGAGCAGCATCTGCTTCTACGAGAACAACTGGTACACCGGCCTGGAGTTCAAGATCGGCCCCGGGGAGCACTGGCCCTACATCCCGTCGTGGATCAACGACAGGATCAGCTCCTTCAAGTACTGCTGACCTCCTCCTTTCCTCGACCTGAACGGATCGTCATGAAGATTTCCCGGAAGATGACCAGGCTCGGCCTGTGTGCCGCCGCCGCCGTCGGGCTGGTCGTGACCGTCGCGGGCTCCGCCAGCGCCAACACGATCCTCGGCATCGGGCAGGGCGCCGGAGCGTGCCCCACCAACTACGTCTGCCTGTGGTCCGAGGGCGGTTTCGTCGCCAACACCGGTGCCACCGGCAAGTTCGGTTCGATCGCCTCGGACCAGAACATCAGCGACATGGGCAAGCTGGAGCGGAAGAGCGGCCTGTGGACGGGGATGCAGGACACCACCTCGTCCGTGCTGAACAACACCGGGAGCAGCATCTGCTTCTACGAGAACAACAACTACACCGGCCTGGAGTTCAGGATCGGCCCCCGGGAGCAGTGGCCCTCGGTCCCGTCGTGGATCAACGACAGGATCAGCTCCTTCAAGTACTGCTGACCCGTCGCAGGGCCCGAAGTCCCCGACCGGTTCTCGCATGTGCCTGACGCGCGGGCCCGGACCGCATCCACTGCGGTCCGGGCCCGCGGTCTGTCCCTCAAGGTCCTACGAGCCGGCGGTGGCCGCCTCCAGGGTCGTGGCCATCACCGGGCTGGTGAAGGTGTTCGTCGCGTCGCCCGTGGAGGGGTGGTACGAGCCCCACTTGAGGTAGTTCCGGTCGCCGTCCCAGGTGGTGCCCTTGAACGTGCCCGAGCCCGTCGTGAACGTCTGCTTCACGCCGTCGAACCAGAAGTCGATGGTGCCGTCCGTGCGGCCCAGGCGGATCTTCAGCGCGTAGGAGTGCCACGTGTTGTTGGCCGTCTGCGCGGTCCACAGGGAGTGCGACACGTGGGCGGTGTCCCACTCCTGCAGGCGCACGCGCCCGTTCACGATGTCGATCTCGATCGGGTGGTTGGCCGTGTCGGTGCTCGGCGAGCACTTCAGCTGGAACACGTACCGGCTGTTGGTGTCCTGGATGTCCACCTTGGACGACCAGCCCAGGTAGAAGGTGTCGCCCTCCTTCAGGTCCGGGCTGAGCGTCTCGCAGCGCTCCTC
Organism: Kitasatospora sp. NPDC127116; assembly: GCF_042677365.1. Lineage (NCBI taxonomy): Bacteria > Bacillati > Actinomycetota > Actinomycetes > Kitasatosporales > Streptomycetaceae > Kitasatospora > Kitasatospora sp. NPDC127116. Next base: position 15,538 of record NZ_JBHXTL010000110.1, on the reverse strand, counting down.
CCCGCCGGCCTGGAAGGCGCGCCACACGTTGCCCTTGGCGGAGTCCTTCACCACCCCGAAGTTGCCGGCCGCGCACTGGACCGCCTTGAACGAGGACGGGCCCGTGCTGGTGCTCGGGGTCCACAGGACCTTGCCCGCGGCGGCGGAGCTGCTCGCGGAGGCCTGGCCGCAGGTGATCGCGAACGTGGCGAGGGCGACGGCCGCGGCGGCGGCCTTGCGGCGGTGGGTCACAAGGGACATGCCTCTCCCGGGGGGATGAGTGGCGGACACGGGCGAGGAGCGATTCGACCAGCAATCGGCCCGCCCGGCCAGCCGAAACGGCCGACGGAAGATCCTTTTCGGACACTTCCGTCGGCCGCCCTGTCGACCTGAACCCGGCCCCGCTCCCGTCCGTTACGGAGTGCGCGGCTCCTCGGCGCCCTGGTCGTACGAGGAGGTGCCCTCGTCCAGCAGCGGCTCCTGCGTCTTGAGGTGCGCCGGGGCCAGCGCCCGCAGCACGTGGTAGCCGGTGATGACGACCAGCGTGCCGAGCGCGATGCCGCTGAGGCTGAAGGTGTCGGTGAACTTCAGCGTCACGTTGCCGATGCCGATGATGATGCCCGCCGCGGCCGGCACCAGGTTGAGCGGATTGCGCAGGTCCACCTGGGACTTGGTCCAGATCTGCGCGCCCAGCAGCCCGATCATGCCGTACAGGATCACGGTGATCCCGCCGAGCACCCCGCCCGGGATCGCGGCCACGATCGCGCCGAACTTCGGGCACAGGCCGAACAGCAGCGCGAAGCCGGCCGCCGCCCAGTACGCCGCCGTCGAGTAGACCCGGGTGGCGGCCATGACGCCGATGTTCTCCGAGTACGTGGTGTTCGGCGGGCCGCCGACCGCGGTGGAGAGCATGGAGCCGACGCCGTCCGCGGAGATCGCGGTGCCCAGCTTGTCGTCCAGGTTGGAGCCCGTCATCTCGCCGACGGCCTTGACGTGCCCGGCGTTCTCCGCGACCAGCGCGATCACCACGGGCAGCGCGACCAGGATCGCCGACCACTGGAAGGACGGGCCGTGGAAGGTCGGCAGGCCGACCCAGTCCGCCTTGCCGACGCCCGACAGGTCCAGGCGCCAGTGGTCGGTCATGTGCCCGCCGCCGTCCACCGAGTGGATCTTCCCGAAGACCCGGTCGAACAGCCAGGAGATCCCGTAGCCGAACAGCAGCCCCAGGAAGATCGCCACCCGCGACCAGAAGCCGCGCAGGCACACCACGGCCAGGCCGGTGAACAGCATCACCAGCAGCGCCGTCCACTGGTCCTGCGGCCAGTACACCGAGGCGGTCACCGGGGCGAGGTTGAAGCCGATCAGCATGACCACCGCGCCGGTGACGATCGGCGGCATCGCGGCGTGGATGATGCGCGCCCCGAACCGCTGGACCGCCACGCCCACCAGGAACAGCGCCACGCCCACCACGAACACCGCGCCGGTCACCGTCGCGCTGGTGCCGCCCTGCGCCCGGATCACCGCGGCCACGCCCACGAAGGACAGCGAGCAGCCCAGGTAGCTGGGCACCCGGCCCTTGGTGGCCAGCAGGAAGATCACGGTCGACACGCCGGACATCATGATCGCGAGGTTGGGGTCGAGCCCCATCAGCACGGGCGCCACGAAACTCGCCCCGAACATCGCCACCACGTGCTGGGCGCCGAGGCCTGCCGTGCGGGGCCAGGAGAGCCGTTCGTCGGGACGGACCACCGCCCCCGGTGCGGGCGTGCGCCCGTCACCGTGCAGCTTCCAGCGCACGCCGAGATCCATGGTGAGGTATCGCTTTCTCTGTACTTCCGGGGAACTGTCCGCACCATTCTCGTGGCCGCCGGATGTCCCGGCGATCACACGGACCCGCGTGAGCTGCGGATACGTGTGACGAGGCCCGACGGGCCCGGTGCTGTCGGGGATCTTACGGCCACCGCCCGCGCACCGCGGATCCGGCCGCACGCCACAGGATCCGGCTGCCGGCCGGATGCCCGTTCGCGGAGTGTCACCCGTGCGGGTGCATCACCGCGTCGCCGCCGCTCGGACGGGCCGGCCGGCCTGAAGACTGGCCGCATCCGTAGGACCTATCGAAGGACGTGCCATGGCGGAAGAGCTGTACGCGACGCTGAAGACCAACAAGGGCGACATCGTGATCCGGCTGCTGCCGAACCACGCCCCCAAGACCGTGAAGAACTTCGTGGAGCTCGCCAACGGCGAGCGGGAGTGGATCGACCCGGAGACCGGCGAGAAGACCACGGACAAGCTGTACGACGGCACGGTCTTCCACCGGGTCATCGAGGGCTTCATGATCCAGGGCGGCGACCCCCTGGGCAACGGGACCGGCGGCCCCGGGTACAAGTTCGCGGACGAGTTCCACCCGGACCTGGCCTTCACCAAGCCCTACCTGCTGGCCATGGCCAACGCCGGACCGGGCACCAACGGCTCCCAGTTCTTCATCACCGTCGGGGCGACCACCTGGCTCACCGGCAAGCACACCATCTTCGGCGAGGTCGCCGACGAGGCAGGCCGGAAGGTCGTCGACGCCATCGCGACGGCGGAGACCAACCCCCGCAACGACCGCCCGGTCCAGGACGTGGTCATCGAGAAGGTCGTCATCGAGACCCGCTGACCGGAAGACCCTCCCCGGGCGCCCGGCCACGGGCGCCCGGCCCCGGCACGGCGCGCGCCCGGTGACGACCCGTTCCACCGCACCGCCCCGCCGTTTCATCCCCGCGTTCCAGGGCCCCGGCATTCCCCCTGCTCAGAGCCCGTTCCAGCGTCCCGCCGTCCCTGATCGGCCGTTGACCCTTGCGGCCGGGACGGATCACCGCGCAGGCTCCGGTCGTCCGAGCACAGCTCCGACCCGAGCACCGAAGGGGCACGGCCGCACCGGGACGTCACCGGCCGTCCACCTCCAGGGCCCCTCGGGCAACGAGAGTGTCGACGCGGGAAGCAACCCTGCGCAGCCCGTCGGGGGTCTGTACATCGACGACTCGATCAAGGTCGCCCGCTGGCAGCGGATCCATGGACGACGCTCCGCGATCGAAAGATCGCCTGGTGTCATAAGCTTGTCATATACATCTAATCCATCTAAGGGGGGTGCGTGGAGTTCCGACTGCTGGGCTCGGTGGCCGTGGTGGCCGCGGACGGCCGGGAGCTTCCGGCCGGATCGGCGAAGCGCCGCAGCCTGCTCGCCATGCTGCTGCTGAACCCCGGAGCACCGGTCACCGTCGAACGGCTCACCGAGACCCTCTGGGACGAGGAGCCGCCCCGGCACTCGCGCACCGTCATCCACAACCACGTCTCCGGGCTGCGCGCCCTGCTCACCGCCCACGACGCCCCCGCCGCCGGCGTCGAACTCGTCACCGACAACGGCGCCTACCTGCTGCGGGCCCCCGACCACGCGGTGGACACCGTACGGTTCGAACAGCTGGTGGTCCGCGCCCGCGCCCTGGAGGACGCCGCCGAGGCCGCCGCCGCCCTGCGCGAGGCACTCGCCCTGTGGCGGGGCCCCGCCCTCGCCGGCACCATCCCCGGCCTGCCGCTGCAGTGCGCCGCCCAGGCCCTGGAGGAACTGCGGCTGGCCGCCGCCGAGGAACTGGCCCGCGCCCACGGCCGGCTCGGCGACCACGGCGCGGCCGCGAACCTGCTGCACGCCGAGGCCACCGCCAACCCGCTGCGCGAACCGCTGGTCGCCGACCTCATGCACGCGCTCGGCCGTGCGGGGCGCCGCTCGGAGGCCCTGGACTGGTTCCACCGCACCCGCCGCGCCCTGGCCGAGGAACTCGGCATGGACCCCGGACCGGAACTCACCGACGCCCACGACCGCCTGCTGCGCACCGACCTGCCGCAGCGCACCGACGTGCCGCAGCGCGGCGAGGCCCCGCGGCACACCGAGGCCCCGGCGGGCCGGTCCGACCGGGTGCCGCCGCCCCGGCTGCCCGGCGACCAGGAGCAGCCGGCCGTCCGGGCCGCGTCCGACCGCGCACCGGCCGACCGCGCACCGGCCGACCGGGTCCCGCCCGCGCGGGTCCCCACCGTCGGCGGTCTGACCTCCGTCCCCGACCGGGCCCCCGGCCCCGAACCGCTGCCGGCCGCGGCCCCCGAGCCCGCCCCCGCCGCCGCTGCCTCCTCCTCCGCCGCGTCCGTGCTCGCCCCCGTCCCCGCGCCCGCCCCCGTGCGTCCGGCGCCCTGGCACCAGCCCGCGCCCTGGCCCTTCCCCCGCCGCCCGCGCGGCTTCGCCGGCCGGGAGGACGAACTGGCCGCGCTCGACCGGGCCACCGCCGCCCCCGGCGCCGTCGCCGTGCTCACCGGCGGCGCCGGCGTCGGCAAGACCACCCTCGCCCTGTACTGGGCGCACCGCCGCCAGCAGGACTTCCCCGACGGCCGGCTCTTCGTCGACCTGTGCGGCCACAGCCCGCTGCCGGAACGCGACACCGCCGCCGTCCTGCGCGAACTGCTGCTCGCCCTGGGCCTGCCCGCCGAGCAGATGCCCGCCACCCCCGAGGCGATGGCCGCCCGCTACCGGGAACTGACCGCCACCCGCCGGATGCTGATCGTCCTGGACAACGCCCGCCGCTCCGAGCAGGTCCGCCCGCTGCTGCCCGACGGCGACGACTGCGTCACCCTGGTCACCAGCCGCGACCGGCTCGGCGGGCTGGTCGCCTCCGACGCCGCCCGCCCGGTGCCGCTCGCCGAACTCTCCTCCCCGCAGGCCGTCGGCCTGCTCGCCGCGACCCTCGGCCCCGACCCGGTCGCCGCCGAACCCGAGGCCGCCGCCCGCCTGGCCGGCCTGTGCGACGGCCTGCCGCTGGCCCTGCGGCTGGCCGCCGCCCGCCTCGCCACCGGCCCGGCCCGCGCGCTGGCCGCGCTCGCCGAGGAACTCGCCGTCGAGCAGGACCGCCTGAACCTCCTCGACGTCGAGGACACCAGCGTGGCCGCCGCCCTCGCGCTGACCGTCCAGCACCTGAGCGAACCCGTCCGCCGCACGTTCCGCAGCCTCGGCGCCCACACCGGCGCCACCCTCGACAGCCGCACCGCCGCCGCCCTGGCCGGCTGCCGCCCCGAGGAGGCCGCCGACGCGCTGGCCCAACTGGCCACCGCCCACCTGATCGTGGAGATCGGCCGGGACGCCTACACCCTGCACGACCTGGTCCGCCTCTACGCCCGCAGCCTGCCCGGCGACACCGACACCCAGGTGCTGCCCCGCCTGCTCGACCACCTGCTGAACACCCTGCTCACCGCCTGCTCCGCCGCCGAACCCGGCAGCGAACCGTGCTGCACCCTGCCGCCCGGCACCCGCCGCCCCGCCGAGGTCCGCCCCTTCCCCGACCGGGCGGGCGCGCTCGCCTGGTACGCCGCCGAACGCGACACCCTGCGCGGCGCGGTCGAGGCGGCGGTCGCCGCCGGACTGCACGACCGCGCCTGGCGCCTGGTGCTGCTCCAGTGGCCGCTGATCGTCTGGCAGGTCCGGGACGGCTGGGCGCCGCTGCTCGAACACGGCCTGGCCGCCGCCGAGGCCGACCGCGACCCCGGCGCCCAGTCCCGCGCCCGGGCCCTGCTGGGCTGGGTCCTGCTGGAGGAGGGCCGCCCCGAACAGGCCCTCGTCCACCTGGAACGCGCCCCCGACCTCGCCGCCCGGGCCGGCGACAGCACCGCCCAGGCCGTCGCCCTGATCAACCTCGCCGTCGCCCTCGCCCGCCACGGCGACCGGGCAGGCCGCGCCCGGGCGCGCGGCCTGCTGGTGAAGGCCCTGTCCCTGGCCGAACGGGCCGGGCGCGCCGAACTCGTCGCCCTCGCCCGCCAGCACCTGGCCGGCGAGTGCCTGGCCGCCGGCGCCGCCGAGGAGGCCGCCCACCACGCCTCCCGCGGCCTGGCCGTCGCCGAGCCGCCCTTCCCGGTCGCCCGCCGGGTGGTCCTGCAGACCCTCTACGGCCGCGCCCTGGCCGCCACCGGCCGGCCGGAGGAGGCCGCGCTCCACCTCGGGGCCGCCCTGCGCACCGCCCGCGACCACCAGTACGGGGAGGGCGAGTCGGAGGCCGGCGCGGCCCTGCGCGCCCTGTCGGCCGGCACCCCCGCGGTGGCGGGCGCCGTCGCGACGGTCACCGCCGGAGCGACGGCCACCGCCGGGCGGCACTGACGGCGCGCGGCACCGGCGGCGGGCAGCACCGGCGGCGGGCAGCACCGCCGGCCGCGCAGCACTGACGGGCCGTCCCGCCGGGAAGGATGAACAGCACGGGGGGAGCCCGGGCAGCGGGCGAAGCCGGCACACCACCTGCCCGAGGGGGTTTCGCGATGACCACGCCGCCGGAGCCGAACCGTCAGACCGAGCTGCTGGAGCTGTACAAGCTCGCCGTGGAGATGGCCGACCGGGTCTCGGCCCGCCGCGGCAACGCCAACACCTTCTTCCTGTCCGTGCAGACCGCGCTGGTCACCCTGATCGGCTTCGGCATACCCAAGCTGTCGGAGTCCCCGTGGTGGGTGGCGACGGCCGTCGCGCTGGCCGGCATCACGCTCTCCGGCGCCTGGTGGATGCAGCTGCGCAGCTACCGGGACCTCAACGGCGCCAAGTTCCAGGTCATCAACAGCATGGAGGAGAAGCTGTCCGCGCGGATCTACACCGACGAGTGGGACGTCCTGCGCAACGCCGCGGCGCCCGGCCGGCGCCACCGGCACTACACCGAACTCGGCACCACCGAACGGCTCGTGCCGATGATATTCGCGGTGGCTCATCTGATCCTGCTCACGGGCACGCTCGCCACCGGCACACTGGCCGTATGAGCCACCTCGATCCCATCGCCGACCTGATCCGCTCCTGCCTGCCCTCGGAGGCCAGACCCCCCGCGGGCTCCGACGACCTCTTCCGCATCTACGCCGTGCTGCTCCAGGCCAAGGGCGAGCAGGTCACCGACGAGGACGTCCACAACGCCTGGACGGCCTGGACCCAGACCACCGACGACACCCACAAGGCCCTGGTGCCCTTCGACGACCTCGACGCCCGCACCCGCGCCCTCGACGCCCCGTACACCCTCGCCATCCGCACCGCCGCCCGCCGCCTCCACCACCCCACCGTGCGTTAGGGCGTGTCTGACAATTCCCGCCGGGTGCGCGACGCCGGGGCACGCACCTCGCCGCGTTGTCGTCGGTCGCCAATGCTCCGCAGTGGCTCCCTCCTCCGCCTTGCGATGCACGCACCCCAACGCCGCGCCCTGATCCGACGCGAATGGTCAGACACGCCCTGGCGACCCGGGCCCCGCCGTCTCCGGGGGACTGTGCGGGGCCGTCCTGCGGCCCCGGGTCGTACTGGGCGAGGCCGTGGCCGAGCGACCGGTCGACCGGCGCGTTCTCGGCGAGGGCGACGAACACGTTGCGCGGCTCGGTGCCCGCGTACGCGTGGGCGGATGGCGGTCTCAGGCGCCCGGGGCGGCGGCCGCGAGCTCGTCGACGGTGCCGGACATGACGGTGCGCAGGTGGCGGGTGAGGTGCTCGACGGGCCAGTCCCACCAGGCGATGTCCAGCAGGCGGGCGATGTCGGCCTCGTCGTGGCGCAGCCGGATCACCCTGGCCGGGTTGCCGCCGGCGACGGCGTAGTCGGGGACGTCGGAGGTGACGACGGACCCGGCGGCGACGATCGCGCCGTGGCCGATGCGCACGCCGGGCATCACGGTGGTGCGGTAGCCGAGCCACACGTCGTGGCCGATCACGGTGTCGCCGCGCCCGGGCAGGCCGGTGATCAGGTCGAAGTGCTCGGCCCAGGCGCCGCCCATGACGGGGAAGGGGAAGGACGAGGGCCCGTCCATCCGGTGGTTGGCGCCGTTCATCACGAACCGCACTCCGGTGGCGAAGGCGCAGAACCTTCCGATGACGAGCTTCTCCGGCCCGTAGTGGTACAGCACGTTGCGGGTATCGAACGCCGTCGGGTCGTCCGGGTCGTCGTAGTACGAGTACTCGCCCACCTCGATCAGCGGCGAGGTGACCAGCGGCTTGAGCAGGACCACCCGCGGCTGTCCGGGGAAGGGGTGCAGCACGGTCGGATCGGGCACGGCGGGGAGGTCGGGCACGGCGGGGGTCACGGGGGCGGCACCGCTTTCACGTCGACGGGGTGTCAGGGGCATCGGGGCGCCGGAGCGCGCCCTGCCATGATCCACCGGACGGCGCCGCGGACCACCGGGTTTTCCGGCCCCCGCCCGGGCGCCCGTCCGGGATTCACGAAACCTCCACGCGGCGTCGCTGCATCGATCGGCCGGGGCGGGGTATCCGGGGCGTTCGACCGTGCCGACAAGAGGAAGGACTCCGATGGTCACGACCACTGGTGAACTGACCGCCTCCGCCGCTTCGCCGACGAAGGACCCCTCCCGCACGGCCGGCTCCGCCACGGCGGGGCTGCGCGACCTGCTGCCACCGGAGCTGGCCGCGGCCGAGGACCTGCGGGAGGTCGCCCCGTCCGACGCCCGTGAGCTGACCCGGGTGCTGCTGCGCCGGCTCGCCGCGCTGGAGGAGGGCACCCGGGAGTACTCGTACGTGCGGGCCACCCTGGTGGAGATGAACCTGTCGCTGGTGAGGTTCGCGATCCGCCGCTTCAACGCCCACCGGGAGCCGCAGGAGGACCTGCTGCAGGTCGGCGCGGTGGGCCTGATCAAGGCCATCGACCGCTTCGACCCGGAGCTGGGCGCCGAGTTCACCACCTTCGCGCTGCCCACCGTGCTCGGCGAGATCCGCCGCCACTTCCGCGACACCACCTGGGCCGTCCACGTGCCCCGCCGCCTCCAGGAGCTGCGGATCGCCCTGGCCAAGGCCCAGGAGCGGCTGGCCCAGGAACTGGACCGGGCGCCCACGGTCGCCGAACTGGCCGACCACCTCCAACTCGCCGAGGAGGAGGTGGTCGAGGGCCTGACCGCCTCGAACGGGCACACCGCGGGCTCCCTGGACACCGGCACCGAGGACGACGACCGCCCCGGCTGCCTGGGCGAGCGCCTCGGCGAGGAGGACCCGGACCTCTCCAGGGTGGAGGACCTGGTGGCGCTCAAGCCGCTGGTCGCCGCCCTGCCGGAACGCGAGCGGCAGATCCTGTCGATGCGCTTCTGCGAGGACCTGACGCAGTCGCAGATCGGCGCCCGCCTGGGGCTGTCCCAGATGCACGTCTCCCGGCTGCTCTCCCGCACCCTGCGGCGCCTGCGCGAGGGACTGGAGGAGGACTGAGGGCGCCCGGGGCCCCGGCACCCGCTTGGCCGCGGCACGCCGCCTACGTAAGGTCGGAGGGCACGGACACGAGGGGACGACGATGATGCCATCCGACAACGACCAGCGGGGCCTCGCGCCGGCGGCCTCCCCCTACCGTGCGGAGCTCGCGGTACGGACCCGACCCGCGGCGGGCGGCGCGGTGGTCTGCGCCCTGGCGGGCGACCTCGACATCGAGACGCTCGCCCCCGCCGCCGACACGCTCACCGCCCTGGTCGCCCGGCGGCCCGGCGCGGTGGTGATCGACCTCGCGGGGGTGGGATTCTGCGACTCCTCCGGACTGAACCTCCTGCTCAAGACCCGCCTCGCGGCGGGGGAGGAGGGCGTGGGGCTGCACCTGGCCGCGGTGCCGCCCACCGTCATGCGGGTCCTCGAACTGACCGGCACCCGGGCGGTGTTCTCCATCCACGGCTCGGCCGAGGAGGCCCTGGCGGCCTGAGCCGGCCGGGCACGCCGCCGCGGGGCGGGTGCCGCGCGTGTCGCGGGTGCCGCGCACCCGGCGCCGGGGAAGGCATAATCCCGGGAGCGCCGGGAAACCGACATGCGAACCGCCGTCGATCCGAAGGGTGCCCTCATATGACGATGAGCCGGGGAACCCTGGACGGCGACGCGCACCGGGCCGGGCCCGCCCTGCCGCCCGGTGGCCAGCGCCGCCGGCTGCCGCTGGCCGGGCTCCCCAAGCCGGTCGCCCGGGCCCGGGCCTTCACCGCCGAGGCGGTCGGCGACTGGTACCCGCCCGCCGGGGCGCCCGGCGCGCCCGGCGCCCACGAGGGCGTCGGCGCGGACGTCGTGCTGCTGGTGGCGGAGCTGGTGGCCAACGCCATGCTGCACGGGGACGGCCCGCTGGAGCTGGTCCTGGACGCCACCGGGCAGCGCCTGCGGGTGGAGGTCAGCGACCGCAGCCCGGCCATGCCGGTGCTGCGCCTGCCGCACGAGCCGGCCCTGCCGGGCGGCCACGGCCTGTTCATCGTGGAGCGCACCGCCGACCGCTGGGGTGCCGAGCCGAACGGCCGGGGCAAGGCGATCTGGGCCGAGTTCGACGCCCACCGGCTGACCCGCCGCTGACCCACGGCTGAACCCGCGGCCGCCCCGTCGCTGACCTGCCGTCGAACCGCGGCCGACGCGCGGGCCGCCCCGCCGCCGACCCCGCGGCCCCGCACCCCCGCCGGCCCGTCGATCGGCCGACCGTTTGATCATGGGGCGTCAAGTTGTCTGTACAGCTCGGGGTCTCTTGCCGGTCATCGGCCCGTCATCGGACACCACGGCTGCGTCCACCTCGGTCTCGTACACATAACGGGTCCGGTCCGAACCGCGCGGCCGGCCCCCGTACCGAGGAACCGCGGTCCGTCAGCAAGGAGCCCCACCCTCATGAGTCCGAAGCCCGAACTGTCGCGCCGCAGCGTCCTCGGCGGCGCGGCGGCGGCCGCGGTGCTGTCCGCCCTCCCGCTCAGCGTCCAGCAGGCACTCGCCGCACCGGCCCGGCCCGGACGGCTGGCGGACATCCAGCACGTCGTGGTGCTCATGCAGGAGAACCGCGCCTTCGACCACTACTTCGGCACCCTGGCCGGCGTGCGGGGCTTCGGCGACCGCACCGCCGTGCGCGGCGTCGACGGCCGCTCGGTCTTCCACCAGCCCGACCCCGGCCGCAAGGAGGGCTACCTGCTGCCCTTCCCGATGAACGCCGCCCACACCAACGCCTACCAGCAGGGCGCGCCCGCCTTCGGCTACGGCGACTCCATGAACGCCTGGAACGACGGCCGCGCCGACGGCTCCGTCACCCGCCGCTCCTCCGGCTGGCTCGGCCAGGGCTACTACGAGTCCGCCGACATGCCCTTCTACCACGCCCTCGCCTCGGTGTTCACGGTCTGCGACGCCTACTACGCCTCCGTGCAGTGCAACACCAACACCAACCGCGACCACCTGATGACCGGCACCAGCGGCGGCACCGTCCGCGACACCCCGGTGACCGACAACACCGAGATCCCCGGCGGCTACGAGTGGACCACCTACGCCGAGCGCCTGGAGAAGGCCGGCGTCAGCTGGAAGACCTACCAGGCCCTCGACAACTTCGACGACAACGCCCTCGCCTGGTTCGCCCCCTTCGTCAAGGCCAAGCCCGGTGAGCCGCTCTACGAGCGCGGCATGCGCGCCGTCGGCGACCCGGCCAAGGCCAAGGACCCCTTCGCCATGGGCGACGCCCTGGTCGAGGCCTTCACCGCCGACGTCCAGGCCGACCGCCTCCCGCAGGTCTCCTGGATCGTCGCCCCCGCCGCGCTGTCCGAGCACGCCAACTACGCGCCGCCGAACGGCGAACACCTCACCTCCCGGCTGCTGTCCGCGCTCGCCGCCAAGCCCGAGGTGTTCCAGAAGACCGTCTTCATCCTCAACTACGACGAGCACGGCGGCTTCTTCGACCACCAGCTGCCGCCCGTCCCGCCGCTGGCCGACGGCCGCGGCAAGTCCAACGTCCCGGTCGACGGCGAGGTCGTCGTCCGCGTCTCCAAGGGCTCCTCCACCTACCACCGGGTCGTCGGCCAGGACGGCCGGTACCGGGTCAGGGCCGCCGACGGCACCCTCGCCTGGTCCGACACCCTCCCCGCCGGCGAGACCCTGGTCTCCGGCCCCTACCCGATGGGCCTGGGCGTACGGGTGCCGATGGTCGTCGTCTCCCCGTGGACCCGCGGCGGCGTCGTCGACTCCACCGTCTACGACCACACCTCCGTGCTGCGCTTCCTCGAACAGCGCTTCGGCGTCCAGGAACCCAACATCAGCCCCTGGCGGCGCGCGGTCTGCGGCGACCTCACCAACGTCTTCGACTTCTCCGGCCGCAACCCCGCCTGGCCGCAACTGCCCGACACCAGCGGCAACCGCCAGAAGGTCGTCGACACCGGCAAGCTCCCCGCCCCCACCGTGCCCAGCCCGCAGACCTTCCCGAAGCAGGAACGCGGCACCCGCTCCTCGCGCCCCGCCCCGTACAACCTGCTCGTCAAGCCCCGCCTCAAGGGCGACGAACTGACCCTCGACTTCGTCAACCAGGGCCGCCAGGGCGCCGTCCTCGCCGTCTACCCCGCCCCCGGCGAGGCCCCCAAGCACTACACCGTCGCCGCGAAGAGCCGCCTGTCCGACGTCTGGAAGGTCGGCCCCGCCGGCTACGACCTGCGCGTCCACGGCCCCGACGGCGCCCTGTGGCACCTGCGCGGCGACACCGCCTCCGCCTACGAGGTCTCGCTCTCCGAGGAGAGCGACGGCAAGGTCCTGGAGGTCGACGTCATCAACCGCTCGCGCACCGCCCGGACCTTCCTGGTCGGCGACCTCGCCTACGGCGACGGCCTGCGCGAGGTCCGCGTGGAGGCCGGCGACGACCGCACCGTCAACCTCAAGGTCGGCCCCGAGGGCTGGTACGACGTCGCCGTCGCCGTCCAGGGCGACCTCGGCTTCCGCCGCCGCATCGCCGGCCGCTTCCCCTGGGACGACCGCACCGTCACCGACCCCGCCCTCGGCCTGGCCGACCCGCTCACCGTGAACCTCGCCCTCGGCGCCGCCTCCACCACCATCGACGAACCCGTCCTGCTGCCCGGACGCCCCGCCACGATCACCGCCACCCTCACCGCCACCACCGCCCTCACCCGCCTGGAGGCCCAGCCGCTGCTCCCGCCCGGCTGGAGCGCCACCACCGTCACCGCCGCGCCCGACCGGCTCGCCGCCGGCGCCGCCGCCACCGCCGTCTGGCAGGTCACCCCGCCCGCCCAGCTGCCCGCCACCGCCACCCACCGCCTGCTGGTCACCGCCCGCGCCCAGGCCGACAGCCGCTTCGCCCTCGCCGACGGCGAACTCGCCGCCCGCCCCGCCCCGGTGATGACCGGCCACCTCCTCGACGAGGACTTCGAATCCCTCGCCGACACCCTCAAGCCCGAGGCCGGCGTCCTCGGCTGGACCGCCCAGGCCCCCAAGGGCTGGACGGTCGTCAACGCCCCCGCCATGCCGCAGGGCACCGTCCGCCTCCAGGGCTGGACCTTCCACACCAAGCGCGAGTGGTCCGTCCCCGCCGGCCAGGACCGCGGCAACTTCACCCGCGCCCTGGGCGTCGTCGCCGTCGCCGACCCCGACGACTGGGACGACACCGGCTCGCCCTCCCGCAAGGGCGTCTTCGACTCCACCCTGGTCTCGCCCGCCGTCGCCGTCCCGGCCGGCACCGACACCCTCCACCTCGCCTTCGACTCCCACTACCGCCAGGAGGCCCCGCAGAAGGCCTCCGTCACCGCCGTCTTCGACAACGGCACCGAGACCCGCCTGCTCGCCTACGGTTCCGACGCCACCGGCAACGACAACGCCGGCAAGGACGTGCAGAACACCCGGATCACCCGCAGCTTCGCCGTCCCGGCCGGAGCCCGCTCGGTGACCCTCAGGTTCCGCATGTACGACGCCGGCAACAACTGGTACTGGGCCGTCGACCACATCCGCCTCGACACCCGCCCCATCACCGGCTGACACCCCCCGCCCCGCCCCGGGCCCGCCCGAGCCTCAGCGCCCGGGCGGGCCCGGCCCGTACCGGCGGCCCCGCGTGCCAGGTAGAACTACTGCCACGACCACAGGGGAGGAAACCGAAGGTGATCGACACGACGACCCCGGCCGGCCGGGCCGCCCAGCTCCACGACCGCTACCCCAGCCTCGACGAACTCACCGCCACCGCCCACCAGTTGGCCGACCAGCGGCCCGACCTGTGCCGGGTGCGCACCGTCGGCACCTCCCGCGCCGGACGCCCCCTGACCCTGCTGACCGTCGGCCGCGGCCCGCACGACCTCCTCGTCGTCGCCGGCGCCCACGCCGACGAGTTCGCCGGCCGGGCCGCCGTCACCGACCTCGCCCACCACGCCCTCACGGCCCAAGACCCGGACCTGGCCTGGCACTTCCTGCTCTGCCTCGACCCCGACGGCGCCCACCTCGCCGACGGCAGCCGCACCGCCCGCACCCTGCCCGCCTACTACGACCACTACTACCGCCCCGCCGCCGAGGACCAGCCCGAATGGGCCCCCGCCATCGGCTCCGACCTCCCCGAGAGCCGCACCCTCCTCCACCTCATCGACGAACTGCGCCCCACCCTCCAGTTCTCCCTGCACAGCACCGACGTCGGCGGCACCTTCGTCCAGGCCACCGGCGACCCTGCCGCCCTCGCCCACCCCTTCACCCGCTCCGCCGCCGACCTCGGCATCCCCGTCGAGACCGGCAACTACGACACCTTCCACCTGCACGAATCCGCCCCCGGCCTCTACCTCATGACCCCCCACCACATCGACCACCAGGAGACCACCACCGGCATGCTCGCCCCCCACCAGGACGGCGGCGGCCGGGCCGGCACCTGGTTCGCCCCCCACCGCCACGGCGGCCGGACCGTCCTGGTCGAAGTCCCCGCCTGGACCAGCGCCCACCTCGGCGACACCCGCCCCGCCGACGCCGTCCGCCTGTACCTGCGCACCTGCGCCGACCGCCTGCGCCACCGCGGCACACTCCTCACCGCGCTCCTCGACGCCGCCCTGCCCTACGTGCGAAACCCCGACACCCCCCTGCTGCGCGCCGCCCGCACCCCGCTCACCGCACTGCACCGACTCGCCGACCAATGGGACCCGGACGTCCACGGACAGGACCTCCTGCGCACCCCGCTCACCCGCGCCCGCCTCGCCGGCATCGACCTGTGGGCCCACCGCGTCCCGGTCCGCGCCGCCGCCCTGCTGCGCCGCGCCGTCCGCGTCGCCGGCGCCCCCGCCGCACCCCAGGCCGCCCGCCTCGACCACCTCCTGCGCGACTGGTGCGCCCAGTACCAGCGGACCTTCCAGCCCGCCTGGCTCCCCGTCGCCCGCCAGGCCGCCCACCAGGCCAACACCGTCCGCGCCGCCGTCGCCCTGCGCCACCCGCGGCGTTAGGCGTTCGTGCCCTCGGTGTCGATGTGCGGCAGCACCCGGTCCAGGAACCGCGGCGTCCACCAGGCCGCCGCCCCCAGCAGCGTCATCACCGCCGGAACCAGCAGCAGCCGCACCACCGTCGCGTCCACCAGCACGCTCACGGCCAGGCCCAGCCCCATCATCTTGATCACCACGTTGTCGCTGACGATGAACGCGGCGAACACGCTCACCATGATCAGCGCCGCACAGCTGATCACCCGCGCGGTGATCTCCAGCGCGTGCGCCACGGCGTCGGGGGGGGGGGGCCGGGGGGGCCCCCCCCCCCGCCCCCCCCCCCCCCCCCACAGAAAGAGAGAGAGAGTAAAAATAAAAAAAAAAAAAAGCCCAAACAAATAGGG